>NZ_JAUBQQ010000138.1:0-3346 GCF_036701335.1 Microcoleus sp. Pol12B5
TTTTTAAACTACGACTCATAAACCCACCATAAAATCTCTCTCTCTATTGTATGCAACTTCACATAAAATTGGTATCAATTGTCGTAATAACAGGCTTAATCATAGAAGCTTTTAAAAGCCCAGCCGATCGCCAATCTGTGATGATAATATCACCGACTTTCTGGCTACTGCTAACTTGACTCGTTATACCCATAAGAATGCGATCGGGATATTCTGCATTATAAACGTCAGAACTAATAACAACTGCTGGACATTTTTTATTAGTAGTTTGATCGGTAGAAGGAAACGGAACTAAAACCACCTCACCAAAATTATAACTCGTCATACTCCGCGTCCTCTGGGTTATCCCAAATTTTAGCAAAAGCTGCTTCTGAGAGTTTAGTTGCAGTATAAACGAGAATACGATCTTCACTTCGCGTTAAAAGGAAATCGATAAAATCTTCTAATACCGTAATTTTATCGGGCGGTAAACTACGGATTTTTTCCATCAGCTTTGTTTCCGGGTTTTGGGCGACACTCATGTTATACCATTTTTTTAAAGATGTGATAGAGATAAAGAATGTAAAATCTAAGACCATCCGGTGAGAAAACCAATGACGCGATCGGTGAAAGATGCCAAAATTTCCTGGACTTTTGTGCGGAGCTCGTCAAGATTACTAAACACCGACCAAGCTAAAAAATCTTTGAGATATTCCCACACTCTTTCTGTGGGATTTACTTCAGGACAAGCCGGAGGCTAAAATAGTACAATTATATTGTCTGGTAATTCAGATGAGCTTAAATTATAAGCGGGTGCGTTATCTACTTGAATGATGTGTAATTCATGAGGATATTGTCTAGACAAAAGTTGTAAATATGCTTCAAAACAAACTTTGTCTAAATGCGAAAACTCCCAAAAAAACTTTTTCCCGTAGCGCTAGATACTGCGCCATACAGCCAAAAACACTCAAATTTCCATTGATGCTTTCCGATGGGCTTTACGCCTGAAAGCGTCAGCTTGCGCCGACGGATTTTATGTAATCCTAGCCGAGTTTCATCACGCTCACCAATAAGTTACTTTTTTATATTTGTTTACTTGAGGTAAAGCTTTGTCTAGTAAAGCTTTTATCTGTTGATGTAAGTTATTTTTAAATTCATTAATTGCCGTAGATTTTTGAGAGATACTGCGAGGTCTTGGAATTTTTAATTTACTTTTTAATTTCCCTCTCAGTAAAGAATATACAGCCGGGTAACTACTGGCTATTCCTTTAATTAACCAGAGCCAAAGATGAACTTCTTGATAACTGTGAAATCCTTCGGGGTCTTTCAGCTCTTGTTGTAATGAAGCTGCTATTTCAACTGAAAACTTTTTTGGGCGACCAAAAACCTGCCGATTTTTTAACAAATTTTCCAGACCGCCCTTTTTATATTGAAAGAGCCAGCGATGAATTGTCGCCTCACTTTTACCTAAAACTGCGGATACTTCCCGCACCGTTCCTACTTTTTTTGACTGAAATAAATAAAGCATTTGAACTTTGTTATAAGCTAGAATTCTTTTTTGTTGTTTGAGTATTTCTCGCAAATTTTCTACCGATTCGGTAATCTTTATATGAGGACGACCAGACATTGTAATTCTCTCCTTTACTTTTTACGCAAGTCTATCACATTTTTAAAAAAATGGTATTATCTCTCACTTATTAATGTTGAACTAGCGTACACTTTATCTATCAATTTAATTGCATTTATTCCTTCGGCCATTCTTCTAAACCTAATTCCGCCAATTCATGTAACTCTATCTCTTATGCATAAACTTCCGCATAGAGCATCGCCGATTCTTTCAACTGCTCGGTTTCTAACGCTAATTCCAACCGTTGAATGGCTATTCTAACCAATTCACTAGGATCTTTAAATCCATAGTTTTAACAGAGTTCTAAAAATTTGATCTGAGATTCATCTAGTTTAAATGTTTGCTCTTTCATAGTAAAAATACTAGGAAGCTTCAGAAAGTTAGTTAGGTCAAATGCTGTTTTTAGGGAGCCAGTATTTTTATGATAACATACATTCGTATATAGTGCCAAAAAACTAGCAAGTATTAATAACACCATCTTCACCCCAAAACTATGAAAAAAATCATCATTGGCATCATGAGACCCGGCGATAGTGCCACATCAACCGACTTAGAAAACGCCTATCAACTCGGACAACTCATCGCCGAAGCAGGATGGATATTGCTAACTGGTGGTAGAAATGTCGGCGTCATGGATGCCGCCAACAATGGAGCAAAATCAGCTAACGGTTTAACAGTCGGCATCCTTCCGGGAAATGACACTCGCGGCATTTCTGAAACTGTAGATATTGCCATTGTCACCGATATGGGAAACGCCAGAAATAACATTAACATTCTTTCTTCAGATGTAATAATTGCCTGCGGCATGGGCACGGGCACTGCTTCGGAAATAGCCCTCGCCCTCAAAGCTAACAAACAAGTTATATTGTTAAATCACAGCGCCGAAAGTCAACTTTTTTTTAAAGCTTTAGCACAAGTTAACATCTTTGTGGTAAAGAATGCTGTAGAGGCTATGAATCAAGCTCGCGAAATCCTAGTAAATTCAAGATGAAATCCAAGATGAGAGTAAGCAAATTCAACTTTTGTGCGATCGGCATTTTCCTGACTTTGGGGATTTTCGTCACTACCAAAGCAGACGGAAGAATTGCACAGTTCAGTTTCAGCAACAAATCTACTCAAAAATTAGCACAAACCCTCCCTCCTCCTCCCCCTGTCACAAAGCCTGTTACCGAACAAGAAGCGCCACCTATTCGCAGCGAATCCGTGCCGGATCAAATCGCTTTAGCAACCCATTTGCAGACCATCAAAGCTAGAATGTACGGTGCTTACTGGTGCCCTCACTGCCACACGCAACAAGAACTTTTCGGCAAAGAAGCATTTACCGCAATTACTTACATTGAGTGCGACCCCAGAGGCAAAGATTCTCAACCGGATTTGTGCAAAGCTGCCAATATTAAAGCTTATCCCACTTGGGAAATTCGGGGAAAATATTACACGGGCAGGCAATCTTTGGAAAAACTGGCTATTTTATCCGGTTATAAAGGCAGCAGCAATTTTATGCCACCAGTTCCCTCTCCTTAAAAATATCTAAATTAGTTCGCACTTGCACTCGCTCACTAAGAAACCGGGTTTTTGAACCGAGATTGACAGTTTTCAGCAATTATTTTGGTTGAAAACCCGGTTTCTCGCCACCCGTGCGTCCATGACTATAAATGTAAGGTGCTGATACCAATTTTATGTGAAGTTGCATACAATAGAGAGAGAGATTTTATGGTGGGTTTATGAGTCGTAGTTTAAAAA
>NZ_JAUBQQ010000068.1:0-34429 GCF_036701335.1 Microcoleus sp. Pol12B5
CTGGGTGCGGTGAAAGTCGCACGCCCAGATCTAACCGAGAGGGGCGGGGAATAATATCCCCCCTCGACTCAACCTATCGAAGATTGTCAGGTTTGCTGTCGCCCCAATGTTCTGTATGTCAGAATAGATGAAGATACCCTGGATATTGAAATAGATACTGACTATCAAGAATAAGTGACTATAAAAATGTAGGAATTGCCTTTGAGTCTGACTTGGTAGAATTCATAAATCTTGAAGCTGCTGCTTCTACGAAAGCCTGAAAGATTCGAGAGTTGAATGAACAGTTTGGGGACATTTCGGGGTGCCATTGAATTGCTATCATCCAAGGGTGATAGCAGTGTTCCATTGCTTCTACCAAAGTGTCAGGTGCATTCGCTACTATTTGCCAATCGGATGTTACCTTCCTCACTGCTTGATGATGCCAGGAAACAACGGTTGTTGAAGTTTTTCCCATAATTTTTGCTAGCCGACTGGTTGGCTCAATTTCAATGGTATGCTCGATCGCACGCGGGGGAATTCCCGATCCGTGATTAACCTCGTCTCCGTAAGCATCCGGTACGTGAATCACCAAACTGCCGCCGCTGGCTACGTTCAACATTTGCATTCCCCGGCAAATCCCCAACACAGGTATGTCAGCCTTTAAAGCTAGCTTTGCTAAGCTTAATTCAAAATTGTCGCGTTCTGCATTAACTGAGTAAACTGTGTGATCGACATAACCGCCATAAAGTTCTGGGTTGATATCTCCGCCCCCGGACAAAATCAAACCATCTACTGCATCAAAAATACTAGCCGGATCTAATTGATTGGGCGGCAGTAAAATCGGAATGCCACCAGCCGCCTGAACTGCATCAATATAAGTTCCATTTAAGCGATATTCGCCTGCTGGACAGCGGTTGTATGTTGTGATACCAACAATCGGAAATTTTTTCATTTGCTAGAGACTGGGAGATAATTATTTACATTAATACTCAGATTTGGCACTATCTGTAATCAATGTTTCATGTGCGGGCTAGAAGCCAACGCCACAATAAAACTTACTTACTTATTGTGAAACAGGCATCTTGCCTGCTTCTTGCCTGATTACTTGTGATGGATTCCTACATTAAACTGAAAATTACCAGCACTGCTGTCTAATTTGTAACAGTTTTAGTATTAGTTCCCGGCAGCGGTTTGCGCGTACACAGATAAGCCAACGGCCCGAACAGCGGTACTAATGTTACTGCCCAAAATGCTGTAGAGTTTTGCATTCCTCGGCGCGCCATATCGTCTCCTAATAAGGCAGGAAATAGTAGGCAAAGCATACAAAAATCTAAGCTCATTACGTGAATAAAACGGGTAGTCTGCCACTGGCTAATAAAATCCGACCAATCGCCTTTTGTCAAGCCAAAGGAAACTAAAGCAGCAGCGCCTAAAGTTAATAAAATTCCAGTAAAACGGGAGTCTAATACCTTTAAAAAGATATTTTTATGACCGGGAAATTCAGGATTCGGTTCGCGCAGGGCTAAATAAGGCAGCAAGGCAACGGCGCCGACGCCAAAGGATAAAGTGGCAAATAGCCATGCAGGTATTTTCTGCCCCCTGCCGTCAGCAAATAAGACGCAACTGTAGATGAGTGGCCAGACTCCCATGAGGTTGAATAACGCTACAATTAAAGGGTTTATGTCTGCTATTTTGCCTGTGGAAATATTGGTAATTAGTGTGATGGTTTTTTCTGGACTGTCGGGTGGTGCAAATACAAAGGCGTAGGTGATAAATGCAATCCAAAGCAGCCCAAATCCAATTTTTCTGAACATAGTTAGTTTTCTTTACTTCTGATATTACTATAACAATCTTAAAGCGCTTTTGAATAACACTTTTTTTATTAACCGCAGAGGACGCAGAGGAAGAGAAGAGAAGATGAGAGCGGATAAAATGTGAGCATCTTCTGAATGTATTGCTATTTGGTATCGCCTGTTTTGGGCAGATTGCTAAATTGTTGCATAAATTGGCGATCGATCCAATCTTTCCAATACCACAACACCCATGATTCCCACATGAAATTGCCGCGAGATGCGATCGCCCTTTTATTCCCAGTACCAATTAACCCTAAGTATTGTTCTTGCGGTGCAAAGGGTTTCAGCGGTTTTTCCAATAAAAACTGCTGCAAATTTTCAAACAGCGGTTTGCCCTGACGCACGGCAAACACGCCTGCTTTGGGACGGGGATAATTAACCATCGCTGCGATATCTCCAGCCGCAAATACGTTGGAGTGAGAGACTGATTGCAGGCAATCGTTGACTTGCATAAAGCCGTTTGAGTCGGCTGCTAAACCGGATTCTCTTATCCAATTGGCTGCCGATGCTTGTGTCACCCAAAAAATGATCTCACACTCTAATTTTAAACCTGATTTACAGGAAATTTTGGCATTGGGCATTGGGCATTGGGCATTGGGCATCGGGCATTCTTGATTATCTTCTATGTCAATCATTTCTGGCTTTTCTATAGCACTAACTTTTTCCATTAAATGCAGTTTAATCCGACGACTAATCAGAATTTCTTTCAGGCGGCGACGCACCCGTTTGTTATGTCCCGGCATTAATTCAGCACCGCTATGAAACAAATGAATTTCTGATGATAATTTTTCGGATTTTTGTTCATTCTTCTCTCTTTTTTCTCCCTTTGGGGGTAGGGGGGGGTTGCCTTCCTTCCCCAATCGAGATTGCATATTTAATGCTAATTCTACGCCGCCTGCACCGCCCCCTACAATGGCTATCCGCAGCGGTTTTTGGAGAGAGTTTTGCCTTTCGGAAATTAACTGATTCCAGCTAGCTAAAAACTCCGGTACCGGTTTAGCTGCGATTGCATATTTGGCCGCACCCGGTACAGATAAAGTCGCAGGAGTGCTGCCGATATCCACCGAAAGCACATCAAAATTAACCGGAGGGTGAGTTTGACAAATAACTAAATTTTTGTTAAGGTCGATCGCGATCGCCCGATCGATTAATATTTGACATCCGGCAAATTCCGCGAGTGAGCGCAAATCGATGTGACATTCATCATAATCGTAAAACCCGGCAACGTGTCCCGGCAGCATTCCCGAATAAGGCGCGTGCAGCACGTCGCTAATCAAAGTCAAACGCACTCCCGGCAGCGGTTTGATACCGAACATTTTTAATACGATAGCATGACTGTGACCGCCACCAATTAACACTAAATCTTTCACAATTACAGATGTTCGATCGAAATGTTCCAGCACCAATATTTTACAGCACTCGCACTCCTTGGGCCGCAAAGTCCGGTAAGGATAGCTGGCAGTGCGTAATTAATGATTTCCCAGCAGTTAGACAGAATGCTGTCACTTACCCTCTGTCTCAGAGATTATACTGAACTCAGTTGCGATCGTATAACATCTATTCACCCAGTTCAGTTAACCGATTCCACATTCAGCGCAAATGGCTGTAGACTGTAGAGCGAGCAAATTTTATCACCAAATTATGCCGGGGTGTGTTTCAATAGCTAACTCACCATTCAAAACTATGACATTACGCATCATTCCGCGCAGTTGGCAGCGATCGATTAAAACTCTTTTCCCGCTTCTGTTTGCCCTCTCATTCATTATAGTATTGCTGGCGAACAATTTCATTCCGGCGATCGCCCAGCAACCCCGCCAGGAAATTCGCGGCGTTTGGATGACGACAAACGACAAAGACATCCTCAGAGATCGTCGCAAACTAGGAGATGCTGTCAGCAAACTAAAACGGTTAAATTTCAACACAATCTATCCCGTTGTCTGGAATTCTGGCTATGCAATGTATCCCAGCAATGTAGCGCAGCAAAGAGATATTCAACCCTTTGTTTACAGAGGGTTAGAGGGACAAGATATGATCGCAGATTTAATCGCTCAATCTCACCGCCAAGGCCTGCTAGTAATTCCTTGGTTTGAGTTTGGTTTCATGGCTCCTCCCACCTCAGAATTAGCCTTAAATCATCCCGATTGGCTGACACAAAAACAGGACGGCAGCCAAACATCAAACGGCGCGGGCGGCGAAGTAGTTTGGCTCAATCCCTTTCATCCCGAAGTTCAGCAATTCATTACCGAACTCGTACTAGAAATCACCACTCAATACAACGCCGACGGCATTCAATTTGACGACCACATGAGTTTGCCGTCGGAATTTGGATACGATGAGTACACAGTTGCTTTGTATACCAAAGAAACAAAAAAGGCTCCGCCAAAAGATTTTCAAAATCCAGCATGGGTGCAGTGGCGAGCCAATAAAATTACGGCTTTTATGTCGCAGCTAAATCAAGCCGTCAAAGCAGTCAAGCCCAATGCAATTTTCTCAATTTCTCCCAATTACTACGAGTTTGCTTACAAACATCATCTACAAGATTGGCTGACTTGGGTGCGCTTGGATATTGCCGACGAGCTAATCGTGCAAGTGTACCGTCCCAATTTAGAATCATTTGTGGGCAAGATTAACCGTCCAGAAATGCAAGAAGCACAGCAAAAGATTCCCACCGGAGTTGGGATTATGACAGGTTTGAGAAATAACCCAGTACCGATTGAGCAAATTAAATCTCAGGTGCAAGCAGTCCAAGAATACGGCTTAGGCGCCGCTTTCTTCTACTACGAAAGCTTGTGGGAATATGCGCCCGAACCCATCGCCCATCGACTGTCTCAATTTAGTGCTTTCTTCCCGTCTTCTGCATTCCGAACAGCGCTACAAATACCCAGACGCGCGGCTACTTTCCCTCCGCCGCCACCACCAAAACCAGATCCGAAAACTAAGCCAGAGCAACCTACCAAAAACAGCACACCTTCACCCTCGCCAACCACGTAAAAGAATTAACAAGTCATCAGTCATTGGTAATTTTGTAGGGTGTGCCATTAGTCCGACAGTCCGACAGGGGTTTAAACCCCTGTCTCATAGCTGAAGTCGTCTTTAGACGACTGTAGCAATTCTATCAAAGCTGTTTTTGTATAGAGTTAGCGCTGAATATATGTGTAACTCTAATTTTCAAAATTGAAATTACTATTTGAGTCGGTTTTAACCGACTTATGCTATTAGACAGGGACTTGAGTCCCTGGCGGCCTGTGGCAGAATGAAACAGCTCTACTGGGGGCTAGGCGATACCGAGTTATGTTCCTATAAAATATCCATATTACCAACAACTACCATCAATAAAAATGCCAACTAACCAAAAACTTTTACTTCCAAAAATGGGCTGTGGCACTTGGGCCTGGGGCAACAGATTCCTCTGGGGCTACAATGAAAGTATGGACGAGGAATTGCAAGCCGTCTTCAATCTTTGTGTTAGTAACGGCGTCACTTTATTCGATACCGGCGACTCTTACGGAACAGGGAAATTAAACGGACGTAGCGAACAGCTTTTGGGGCTGTTTTCTCAACAATATCAAGGTGAAAACAAAGACAGTATTTGTATTGCGACAAAACTGGCTGCTTATCCTTGGAGACTGACGCGACAATCAATGATATCGGCTGGCAAAGCCTCTGCGGCGCGCCTCGGAAAAAATGTAGATTTGGTGCAAATGCACTGGTCTACAGCCAATTACGCTCCTTGGCAAGAGGGGGCTCTTTTAGATGGTTTGGCTGACCTTTATGAGCAAGGATTGGTCAAGGGAGTGGGGTTGTCTAATTACGGGCCGAAACGGCTGAAATGGGTGCATCAAAGATTTAGCGATCGCCAAATTCCTATTGTTACTTTACAAGTGCAATATTCGCTACTTTCTACCTATCCGGTGACAGAACTCGGATTGAAAGATGTTTGCGATGAATTGGGGATAAAATTGATTGCTTACAGTCCTCTAGCCTTGGGGTTGCTGACGGGTAAATATTCCGAAAACGGCTCTCTTCCTAAAGGTATCCGAGGTTTGGCGTGCAAGCAGCTACTTCCGGGAATGCGATCGCTTTTGGAGTGTTTGCGAGAAATAGCGGCATTCAGAAACAAGACTGTTTCGCAGGTAGCAATTAACTGGTGCATCTGCAAAGAAACTATTCCGATTCCGGGGGCGAAATCTGTGGAACAGGCGACGGATAATATTGGTGCTTTGGGCTGGGAGTTAGACTCCGGGGAGATTGCCGAATTGGATAAGGCGGCGGCAAGTGTAGATAAGAAAATGGTGCAGAATATCTTTCAAACTCGGTAATATCTGAGATGTTGTACCCTTCTCATGAATAGGCAATATGCCTGTTCCACAAGACATGAATTTGCTTGTTTCCCAAAAACTAAATTTTCTTGTGGGGTGGGCTGCTAGCCCACCCCTGAAAGCCTGATTTACACCGCACAAAAATTTTCGACACACCGAACAAACATTTCTACACCCATCCCCAACGCAGTTTCATCAAAATCAAAACGCGGGTGATGGTGCGGGTAAGCCAAGTTTTTATCGGGATTTGCTGAACCCAAAAAGAAATAGCAACCTGGCACTTCTTGCAAAAAGAACGACATATCCTCGCCGCCCATTGTTTGACATTCGGGAACGATTCCTGCAGGAGTTTCAACAACGGATTCTGCAACGCCACGCACTAATTCAGCCATCCTCGAATCATTAATAACTGGCGGATAAAGCGCACAATAATCTAATTGGTAATTGGCCCCGTGACTCTGACAAATTCCGGCAATTACTTGCTCGATTCGCTTTGCAAAATAACCTTGATATGCAGGATTGAAATAGCGCACAGTGCCACCGATTTGAGCAGTATCGGCAATGACGTTGTGGGTGTGGCCTGCGTGGAATTTGCCGACAGTTACTACCGCTGAGTCGATCGGGTCAATATTCCGCGCGACGATTGCCTGCAAAGCGCTGACAATTTGGGCTGTAACTACGATCGAGTCCACAGTCTGATGTGGCATTGCGCCGTGTCCACCTTTGCCAAAAATCGTGCAGTCAAAAACTTCGACAGCCGCCATCAGCGCGCCGCTGCGGACGCCTACAGTCCCCAAAGGTAGATTGTTCCACAAATGCAAGCCGACGATCGCATCAACATCAGGATTCTTCAAAACTCCCGCTTCAATCATCGGTTTTGCGCCCCCTGGCCCTTCTTCGGCGGGCTGAAAGATAAATTTTACTTTACCCGAAAAGCTCTGTTTGTGCTTGGCGAGATAACAGACAGTACCGAGGGCGATCGCAGTGTGGCCGTCGTGGCCGCAAGCGTGCATAATTCCATCATGCTGCGATCGATAATCCACCTCATTTTCCTCTTGAATCGGCAAAGCATCCATATCAGCTCGAATTGCCAAAACCCGCCCCGGTTTGCCGCTGTCTATAGTGGCGACAATACCAGTTTTAGCAATATTAGTTTCATGATCTATTCCCCATTCCTGCAACTTTTGCGAGATAAACTGCGCCGTTAAATTTTCATCAAAACTCAACTCCGGCTTTTGGTGCAAAAGGCGACGCCATTCGACTAGCTGAGGCTGCAAATTTCTAATCTCCAGCCGCAATTGAGATAAATCGACAGAGGTTAAATTCGGTAAAGTAGAAACCATGTTTTATTCTCCTTTTTTTTTGATGAGGTTTTAGATTTAATCACTTAATAAATGGTAATCACTAATTATAGCAATCCAGAATAATTTGTGAAACTCTCTCTTCTCTTTCTCTGCGCTCTCTGCGCTCTCTGCGGTTAAAATAAAATCTTCTTCAATCCTATCCCAGTTGGGCCGGAAATTTTTTTTATGAACCGCAGAGGGCGCAGAGTACGCAGAGGAATGAGAAATAGAGGTGTTTAGAATAGGGTTATTTAGAAGTCTGAGCAACTAAATTAACCCCTGGCAGTAACCGCTCTAAATCTAAATCTGAAGCAACTTTAGCTAATTTAGCAAGGTCAGTCGGGTCATCTAAATGCCGCAAAATACCCAACACAGGTATTTGAGTCAGCGACTGGATCAAATCAAGGGGTGCTAAATCGGCAATTTCTTGTTCCGAATAAGCTTTAACGCAATTGAGCACAATTCCTCTCAGCTTAAAACCAGTGTGTCTGGCGAGAGCAACATTCGCTACAGCTTGCCCGATCGCCCCCAACCTCACAGGTACTACCAAAACGCCCCTCAGCCGCCAATCCCTGGCAATATCGGCCACCGTCAGTTCCCACGTTACAGGCGAACCGAGTCCTCCCAAAGCTTCCACCAACACAAAATCCTTGCGCTCCGAGAGGCTTTGCCACGCCGTCCAGACCTTTTCGAGTTCGATACGTCTCCCCTCCCGTTCCGCAGCAATCGGCGGTGCTAGAGGCGCATCAAAGTGCAGCGGATTGAGTTCTTCGGGGGATTGGTCGAGGGAAAACAAACGGGTGTAGAGTTCGCGATCGCCCGTTCCCGTTTGCATGAGTTTCATAATTCCCAAACTGCGATCGGGAAAATACATTTGCCAATAAGCAGCCAGAGCGCTGGTCAAAACAGTTTTGCCCGCGTCGGTATCAGTTCCAGCAATTAGCAGCGAGTTCATTGGCAAATAGCTAACAATTAATTGGCATCAACCTCAGTCTAGGGGAATTTTGCCCGAAGTTTAGAGTTCGGGCGATGGTGCGGGTGTTGGTGCTGGTTCCGGTGACGGCGCGGGTTCCGGTTCCGGTTCCGGCGACGGTGCGGGTGTTGGGGCCGGTTCCGGCGATGGTGCGGGTGTTGGGGCCGGTTCCGGCGACGCCGCGGGTGTTGGGGCCGGTTCCGGCGACGCCGCGGGTGTTGGTGCGGGTGTTGGTGCGGGTGTTGGGGACGGCGCGGGTGTTGGTTTGGGTGCGGGAGTTGGTGCGGGCGCCGGTTTGGGCGCCGGTTTGGGCGCTGGAGCCGGCGCTGGCGTCGATTTTGGTGTCGGAGTTGGCGCTGGGCTTGGTTCTGGGCTGGGTTCCGGCAAAGGTTCTGGGCTGGGTTCCGGCAAAGGTTCTGGGCTGGGTTCCGGCAAAGGTTCTAGGGTTGGTTCCGGCAAAGGTTCTAGGGTTGGTTCCGGCAAAGGTTCTGGGCTTGGTTCTGGCAAAGGTTGCGGGGTTGGGGTTGGCAAAGGTTGCGGGGTTGGGGTTGGCAAAGGTAGCGGGTTTGGTATCGGAGTTAGTGTCGGCGTGGGATTTATGAGTGCTGGCGCTGTCGGAGTGGGTTTGGGGCGCGAATTGTTGAGAAATGAGCCGACTAAAGCCCAGGAACCGAAGCCTGTCAAGATTACTAAGCCCGCCAGCAGACCGATCGCAGCAATGGGATTGTCCCAAAAAGTGTCGGCAGCAGGCTCAATTAACGGGTCTGGCTGGTTTTTTAGGGGGTGGGAACTCTGGGCGGCGGGCTCGGGCGGTCTGCCCACGGCCACCGTTGCTATTAGCGAAGGATTTGGCGGCACCACTACTGGCGGCGCGGGCGGTACAGTTGGCTGGCTAGGTTTAGGATTAGTTTGGGCGTCGAGCGCTTGGGCGACTTCGCTGACAGATTGATATCGATCGCCCGGAGACCGACTCAACATCCTATTGAGAACCAAAGCCAAACCTGTGCTCACCTGCGCTTGTTGCTGCCAATTCCACTGCAGCGTTGTTTGATCGAGCAATTCCTGCGGTTCTTTGCCTGTCAGCAGGACGATCGCCGTTACAGCTAAAGCGTAGAGGTCGCTGCTGGCTGTTGCCCGCCCGCTGTGTAACTGTTCCATCGGCGCGTAGCCGATTTTACCGACAGTTGTTGCGTGGGCTGTTCCTTCGGGATACTGAACTTTGGTGGCGAGTTCCTTCACCACTCCAAAGTCAATCAGCACAGGCATTTGGTCGTTTTCCCGCCGAATTATATTTTCTGGGGAGATGTCGCGGTGGATGATGCCGCGGGCGTGGATATGAGCCAGTACCGGCAGCATTTGCCGGATAAATACCAAGACTTCGGCTTCGGTGAAAGTGCGACCATTTGAAGTTCGATCGAGCATTAGTTCGCGGTAAGTCATTCCTTCCACGTAATCCTGCACTAAAAACAAACGCTGGTTCTCTTCAAATATTGCCCGAAACTGGGGAATTTGTGGGTGCCCAATTTGGTAAAGTATTGCCGCCTCTCTTTGAAACAATTCCTTCGATTTTTCCAAAACGTATGGCCCGCTTTGCACCGGAATCAATTCCTTCAGGGCGCAGCGTTCTTGAAACCGTCCCAAATCTTCTACTAAATAAGTCCGGCCAAATCCTCCTTGACCTAAAATATTCACCAAGCGGTAGCGGTTTTGTAGGAGAGTTCCAATAGCAATAGGTGGCTGCATAAGTTTAAGTAGAAACTGTTAAAAAATAGACGATCGCTCACAGACTTAGTAATGCTAGGTCTTTAATGCTCTTGAGCAGACTTCACTCTCTGTAGTCCCCAGTCCCGACCAAAGTTAGTATTTTACATTTTTTTGACATTCTTGGACGCCATGATGGTCAGAAACCGGGTTTTTTTACGAAAATACACAGGTTGCAACCCGCAGATCCGATAAAAAACCCGGTTTCTTTAGTCTTGATGAGTCCTGGAGTGTTTGAGCAACTTTGAGCAACAGCCCGGATTCCTGTTGGGTTCAAAGTTCCATATTCTTGTGGCGCTAATAGCCCGCCCCTGAAATGCCGATCGCAAGTGCTGCAAGATTTGAGTTTGAGCTAACTAGCTGTTAAGCTTTGCTTTCACCATGTCTTGAATTCTGTTACCGTCTGCTTTGCCCTTAAGCTGCTGCATTGCCTTGCCCATCACCTTGCCCATATCTTTTGCAGAAGTAGCGCCAACCGAGGCAATCACTTCGTCAACGACTTGACTCACCTCATCGTCTGACATCTGGGGTGGCAAATACTCTTCAACAATTGCTAACTCCGCCTCCTCTTGTGCCACTAAATCTTCGCGGCCACCTTTGCGGTATTGTTCGATCGAATCCCGGCGCTGTTTGGCTATTTGCATCAAAATTTCCATTTCTTGAGCTTCTGTCAGCGTCTCTTGACCAGAGGGACGAAGGCTGACTTCTTTTTCGAGAATAAATTTCTTGATGCCGCGAACTGTTTCCAAGCGAACTTTGTCCTTGGACTTCATGGCTGCTTTGATTTCTGCGTCAATGCGTTCTCTTAAGCTCATCGATTTCTACCTTGCTTTGCCCGATATCAAAAATCTGGAGTATGCTTCCGATTCTTAACTTTTTTTACAGTGTTTTTCAAGTTTATTGCCTGTTGGTGGCATTTTTATCGCATTAAACCCGGATGCCTTGGGCTTTCGACTGAATTTTGGGCGGCTAGGCTTCCAGCCTCAGCCCAAAATTGACTCTCGCCAGAATTTTTAGACGCAGGGACACAAGTGTGATCGCACTTCTGCCAGTACAGAGTTCGCTACAACCCACATTCCACACCCTGGCGTGTCATACAGCATAATTACGCAGAAAACTCTATCTTTACAGTAATAAATCATGCCTTTAAAAAGTTTTATATCCGTTAATGTACGGTATTCAAGTATAATTCATAGTTTTATTGCTGGATAAAAATAAGTAAAAACCGATTCTGACCGTTAAGGATACCGAATGTGGGGTAGAAACCGGATTTGTTGGACATATTTCTGCAAGTCCTATTCAATTCGCCTAACTTCACACTTGTGGCCGCCCCGAAAGTTAAATCTATTAAAAAATTGGCTGAATATTTCTAGTTTCCGATGGTAAGATAGCGATGGAATAAACGTCCTGCAAGAGGCCTGCTGTGATCCGTTCTGCTACTTTACCGCTTCCGCTTCCCGAGCCGCCGGTTTCCGCTCATGACCGTCTGCGGCTGTTCTCCGGTTCTGCTAATATTCCCCTCGCCCAAGAGGTGGCTCGCTATCTGGGGATTGATTTGGGGCCGATGGTTCGCAAGCGGTTTGCTGATGGGGAACTCTACGTTCAAATTCAAGAATCGATTCGGGGTTGCGATGTTTACTTGATTCAGCCAACTTGCTGTCCGGTAAACGATCGCCTCATGGAATTGTTAATTATGATCGATGCTTGTCGCCGCGCTTCGGCCAGACAAATTACTGCCGTCATCCCCTATTACGGATATGCTAGGGCTGACCGCAAAACGGCCGGAAGAGAGTCGATTACTGCAAAATTAGTGGCTAATTTGATTACGGAAGCTGGGGCCGGTCGCATTTTGGCGATGGATTTGCACTCGGCTCAGATTCAAGGTTATTTTGACATTCCTTTCGATCACGTTTACGGTTCGCCGGTGCTTTTAGATTATCTGGCGAGCAAGCAATTGACGGATATTGTTGTGGTTTCGCCGGATGTTGGCGGAGTCGCTAGGGCGAGGGCTTTTGCCAAAAAGCTTGGTGATGCTCCCCTGGCAATTATTGACAAGCGCCGCCAAGCTCACAACGTGGCAGAAGTGATGAACCTCATCGGTGATGTCAGGGGCAAAACTGCTGTGTTGGTGGACGACATGATAGATACTGCCGGCACGATTTCTGAGGGCGCCCGATTGTTGCGCCGCGAGGGTGCGAGGCAGGTTTATGCTTGTGCTACTCATGCGGTGTTTTCGCCTCCGGCGATCGAGCGTTTGTCTAGCGGGGTTTTGGAAGAGGTAATTGTTACGAATACAATTCCTGTGCCTGAAGAGAACCGTTTTCAGCAGTTGACGGTGCTTTCGGTAGCCAATTTGCTCGGAGAAACTATTTGGCGGATTCACGAAGATAGTTCTGTTAGCAGTATGTTCCGCTAGAGGGCAAATACACTTTTTGAATGTTTGTTTTAGGGTGCGTTAACAAGAGTGTAACGCACCATTTTTTGTGAAGAGTGCGATCATTTCCCGCAAGTAATCAGCCCAGTCTCATCTAACTTTTACTCTCAAGTCCCATCAAATTCTTGTGGAGTGGGCGTCGCGCCCGCCCGGAAAATACAATTTAGAGGTCGAACAGCTTATCAAGTTCCTCGGTAAAATAACGCTTATAACTTTGTAGGGAGGACTCAAGTCCTCATAAAATTCGCTCGGAGTTGAGTTTTCACTACGAACCAATGTGACGATCGGCGATCTATCGCACTTGGTACCACCGGAACAAGAGATGGTAAAATTCTATCTTGTTGTCTGAAGAAGGCGACTTTTTTATATTCTAGATAAGTCTCATCACCATAAGGAGCCAATAGGGAAAAATCATGAAACATTCACTTGTACGAACAGTGGCCGCACTGGCAGGTTCAGCAATTTTAACACTTGGGGCGATCGGTTCGGCTAAAGCATTTACTTTTGACGAAACCGACATTAACCAAGACCGAGTAATTGTCATCGCCCAACCCCGCCCTTTCGGCGGCTACCAATTGCTAGTTCTAGAACAAGTCTCTGACACGCGAAAATGCTGGAGCGAAAGTGGCTCTAATCCCGTGAAAGTCGATCCCTTATTAGTTAGTTTTGATTTCACCGGTATTTGTGGCCGCGCAACAGACAGCAACGGCTTTTCAATTCGCATGGCAGGCACAGATTTAGCATTAAAATACACCCTAACTTTGGAAACTGTTGATGGCAATGTTTTACTAATTGGAACTCCGGTAGATTACCAAGGTAAATCGGTGGTTATCGGTCGCACAAACGGCGATGTTAACGACTTCATGAAAATCAGTCTCGATCCTGCTTGGCGCTTGAGTAAAAGAGCTTACCAAGGCCGCACATTAGGCCACTTTTATTTCACTACCAATCAATCCGCACCAGCAGAAATTGGCAATACCGGCGGGAATACCGAAGCAATACCGCAGCCAATACCTACAGTAATACCGCAGCCAATACCAATACCAATACCGCAGCCAATACCGCAGCCAATACCGCAGCCAATACCGCAGCCAATACCGCAGCCAGTACCGCAGGAAATACCAATACCGTAGGCAATACTGGCTTTTCTATAACTCACAGATAGCTACCGATGATATCTACGCTTCCGAAATTAAAGAAGCTGTGGGCTTTGGGTTTGTAGCCCGGTTTTCTCAAAATAATACCTTTCGACCGCAACTTACTGTTACCAGAGAGCAATTGGTATCTTTAGTATTGGAATTCTGGAAAGGAATACAATATGCTATATCACATTTCCTAGCAATGTTTCTATCCGTCCCTATAGCGACCTTCCTATTTCTCGCTGGAGGGCCGGAAAAGTTCTATTTGCGGGGGACAACAAGATAGTTAGCAGCTATAAAGATGGAACTTTTAAACCTACGCAGTCCGTCACTCGCGCTGAATAGATAGGGGTGCTGCCAATAGTGGCGGAATTTGGTTTGTCTGGGCGGGGAATTCAGCCGAATTTAGTTGCTAAAAAGCCGTCTCAAACTTTTTCAAACACTCAGAATTATTGGGCTGCTTCTATTATTACTCAACTGTCTGCTTATTGTTCTGTTGTGCGGCTATTAACGAAATTGGCGATCGGTTTGCTTTCGATGATTCTGCAAAGTAGAATTACGTCGCTGCTACTTTGCGGAGGCTGAAAAGCGTTAAGGCTAAGTAGCGCGAATTAGATACCCGACTTCTTCAAGAAGTTGGGAATCTGAGTATTTTGTTTTTTTAGCTGGACATTTTACGCTACACCGTAATCAGTATACGGCCGCTTGTATGGGGGTTGCAATCCCAAAATAATATCCTCTCTCGGTACTCCCATTGCAACTAATTCCTCGGCAGGATTTTGCTCTGTCAAGTTTTGTTGGAGCCAGATTTTTCCATCTTTGATGTCAATGTGAATGATGGTTTGATAAATCCGGGTTAAGTGTTCCCAGCCGACGTTCATCCACTGATAATGATCTCGTTCTGTGTCTAAGATTAGTTGCACTTCGACTTCATCATCAGAAACATCTTCTTCGGCATAACGGCTTATTAATGTCTGAACGTACTGACGATATTGAGCTAACTTGTCCATTGCACAATCACCTCATTTGTTGGATCGTATACGATTAGCAACACCTGATACTGTTGTACCGCAGTTTGAGTGAACTCTGACTGAAAGAATGTTTTATACACGTCAACTGGTACTGCCAAATACAATTTCCGATTAGGTTCAACCGATGCCAAGCCAAGCCGATAACTGAGAAATTGTCCCAATGCAGCATAAAAGTCTGTAATTACAGAGGGATTGAGGAAGCTTTTGATTTCGACTGCAATTTTTTCCCCTCTTCGCTCCGCTGCGACTAACCTTTCTGCTCCCAAATCGACCTGAAATTTAACATTGCCAAACTTAAACTTTAGTGGATCTGCAGTAATCACCCACTGTTCTTTTTGAAGGGCTAGCTTTACGGATTCGTGGAAGGTATCTTTGGCAGACACAGACAAAATCTCAGCGCGATTGCATACAAGTATTAATTCTATCGAATTAGCGGTATATTGTCAATCGATACAATCCTAATTTCATCAAGAGTTTAAATTTTTAAGTTAATTAGGACTTTAGTCCTCATCATATCGTTTCCTGGCGTTTCTTTTTAGATGGCTTTTTAGGAGTTTTCTGGACGGGGATTGTCTCTGATTCTTGCTGTGCGATGTCTGGGGTTACTTTACACAAGTCATTTAACGAAAGTTTTTGCTGATATTCAAGTTCGTTGAGTCGGTTTGAGGCTGTTTCTAATATTTGTTTTCCTTGTCTGACTTGAATAGTAGTTTTATTCTCGATCGCATCTAACAACACAAAAATCAAGACTGTTTGCCAAATATCTAAATCGTCGCCGATGACATCACAATTAGACACAACTTTGCCGTTTTCGGGGACGTGAATTCCTAAGCCGGAAGCTTGAATTAACGGCTGGATTTCTGCTATACTTAAATCCGCAAGGTCAGTAATTTTATGTTCGAGCGAGACTAAATCTCCTAAATCTGGCAAGTTGAGCGATTCTGGCACTAAAGCATCGAATTTAAAGGTAAGAGTTTGATTCAGCGGATCGGAAATGGCATAAATTGATTGAATTTGCGATCGACTAACCGCACCTTTAGCAAAAAAATCTCTACCTTGCGGGGCGATCGCAATTTTTCCATTTTCAGCCACCTCCAAGCTTTCCAAACTAACCAGAGTCGCCGCCGTAGTCTTCACAAAAATCTCATCCAACCCCAGCAAATCCGCCAATTCCTTCAAAGTGGGCGCAGGTTCAAACTCAACGCCCGCCCGCAAAATGAACTCTTCCAACACGTTAAACTCGCGGGGTTCACTAATCGCCACCTCTAGCGGAGTTTGGCGGATGGCGAAGCGGAATTGACGCGCCGCCAACACAGACAAGCCCGGATTTTGTTGCTCAATTTGTTCGGCTAGCGAACTTAAATTTGAGTCTATGGGTTTAGTTGAGGACGCTAGAAACATCTACAAAACCTCCGCAGTGACGCACCGTTTTTGAAACTTCCTGATACATTTTTCCCACTGTACCTGTTTGTTGGGTAAATAAATCGTGGCAGCCGACAACTACCAGCAATTCTTGAGCACGGGAAAATGCCACATTCACCCGTTCCGGTTCTTTCGCAAATCCAATATCGCCCCTAACATTATTGCACACTGTGCTGACAATAATTACAGGTCTTTCCATGCCTTGAAATATGTCAACCGTACCAGTGCGGATGCTCAAAGCAGGAAATCTTTCGCCTTCGATTCTGTCTTTAATTGCATTTAATTGAGCCGCATAAAAAGTGATAATTCCGATTTCTTTCGGTGGTTCACCGTCGGCAACTTTGGGCTGCCAAGCTATCTCCATTTGTTCGCACAAACGCTCGATCGCATCAATCTCCTTGACGTTCAACCGCGAAGTACCCTGTTTTTCCTCTTCAAACCCTTGTCCGATGGGCGTTTTCACCCACAGAATGTGATTATTTTCTTGAATGGTTCTACCTGCGAGGTTGTGGGCGCGCTTGGTGTCAGCTTCCTGAATGCCACAGTTGAGTTTTTGCTGGTAAAACTGATTGATTGCGCCCATGATTTGTGGGTGCATTCGATACTGAGTTGTCAGCATTTTTTTGATGCTGTCGCTGGCAGTTTCAAACAAAATTTTGAACAGCGATTCTTTTATGAAGCTAAGTTCGTCTCCGGTACAGCCGATGTCTTCGGCAATATCGTCGATCGTACTTTGATTAAACATCGGCGGTAATTGCCTGTGATCGCCCACTAATACTAACTTTCTGCCTTTCAAAGCGGGGATTAACAACTCTGGGGGAGTGCATTTGCTAACTTCGTCAATGATGACTGCATCAAAGCTGGGAAAGTTTTTAGTAAAATCGAAGCTAGCCGCCTGCACGCAAGTAATGCCGATTACGTTGGCATTGTCAATATAAATTTGCTTTAAATCGTTGCGGTCTTTTTCTGATGGATTGCGGAGTTTTTTAATCCAATCTGTCACAAACGTTTGAGAACGATTTAGGGCGATTTCTTCTTGTTCTAATTTCCGCTGCCAAGTTTTGAATAGACGCTTAATTTTGCTTAAAAAAGCTCCGCTGAATAATCCTGTATTCGGAACTTCTGGCTGGTATTGAGTGGGGATAGTTTGCCATGCTGACTCCCACCAATTTCTTTCAACAAGTAATGCTGCTGTCGGTTGCTGCTGTTGTAGTTGAGCGTTAATTTCGCTCAATTCTGCTTGAAGTTGGGCGAGTTGCTGCTGCGAAGTTGCAGCCGCAATTTGTAACGGGGATAAATGCTCGTCAAGAGTGTTTTTGATTGTTTCCAAAACCCCAAAAGGGTCTAGATCGGCAATGGATTTTTCAAGCTGAATCGTGCTTGCCTTCCAAGCCTCAACTTGCTTGACAAACTGCTGCGGTTGCTCCCAAATATTCGATTTTTGGGCGAGATATTGTTCTGCTAAAATCCGCAACTTTTCAGGGGCATTTGGCTGTTGGACAATTGCTTGCAACAAATTAGTAACTTCGCTAATTTTTAAGTTTGCCTCTTGCTGCGCTGTTTCTACCTGAAGTTTAGCGGCGGATATTTGCTGCTGGCTTAAGGTTTGACCGATTTTATCTAATAACTGTTGCTGTTTGATAAGCTGCTGTTCGGTTTCGGTTTTCAGGGGAACCACGCACTGACGCGCATTTGCGAGGATACTGTGTAGCAATTCTTTGACTAGGCGATCGAAGGTAGCCTGGATATGATTTGGCTGCAATGATTCACTATAAAATTGTTGAATGCTACCTAAGAAAGTGCGAGCTTTTTCGATGATGAATTTGCGCTGACTTTGGCTGACTTGGGAGTAGCTGGCGAAGTCTTTGGCTAGTTGTTGCCACTGTGTACGATCGCCCGCAGAGAGCACGATCGGCGTTTGACTCAAATTTAGGTGCAAAAACTCGCTAAACCGGAACTGTTGCCCTTGTATATCCTTAAAACCTGCGCTTTCTTCGTGGGCTACCGCCTTTTGCAACCGATCCAAATCGGGCAAATTGATTTTGCATTTGGGTGGCACGATCGGCAATTTGAGCGATCGGGCAATTTTCAGCAATCCTGCGGGCAATTCTACCATATCATCGGTCAGCATTGCGCCCGTTTCCCAGCAAGATTTCACAACTTCATAGAGCCCCGTATCCGCCGTCTCAATCCACTGTGCAACGGCGACAACAACTGCTGCAATTTCCGCTTTTCGCAGTTCCAAATTCTTGATTTTCTGTTCGAGATTGTGGCGGTGTGTCTGATTTTGCCGATCGCCCAATTCGAGTTGATTCACAGCCTCCGACATCTGCCGCGACACCCGCAACGACTCTGCAACCGCCGACATAGCGTGACAAACATCATCAGCGCGGTCGAATGCCGTCTTAAATTCCGATATTTGCGCTGCTACAGTTTCCTGCAGCCAAACCGCAATCCCAAACGCGCCGCAAGCAGGGCGATCGAAACCTATTTGAATAGCATTGCTAGTGGCAATCCGAACATTTGCCATAAAGTTTTCTATTAAAACATTGCCTTCTGAATAGGGTTTTAGTCTGGGCATAAACTCGGCAACTTCGGGAGATTCCCAGTTTACATTAGGCGCATCCAGCAAATTTTCTAACCCACTAGCTAGAGATTCAATATCGCTCTTTTCTGTTAAAATAAGTTCATAATTGGTTGCTTGCTGGCTGTACTTTTCCTCAATACTTGCTTTACTGTCGTGCAGGTGTTTTAGTTCATTAAAAAAATCTCTTTCGGCGGCACAGTAGGCGGTAAATCGCTCTGATTCTGCCACCAACTGCCGCAAAGTTTTGACATTAGTCAGGCGCTGCGAGAGCTTTTCTTCGCAGTCAGTCGCCGTATTTTGCAGCCAAGTGCCGATCGCATTTTCCTCCAAAAACGGCTGCCCTTCTTCCTGCACCTTATGAGCTTTTCCCTTCCGCAAAGCCCGAATCGCCGGATTGTGAACTAACCGACTCAAAGCATTGTCTACAGCCAAATTTGCTTGCGAAGCAATGAGCGTTTTGCCACCCTGACGAGCAATTTGATAGCAAATCTCCGCAATCACAGTCGTTTTGCCCGTTCCCGGCGGGCCTTGAATCAAAATTAAATCCCGCGCCGAAAGCACCGTTTCTACGGCGGCAAGTTGATCCTCATTAGCATTGCGATTTAATAAGTTTTCCCGATCCAATTTAATCAGTTTTTCGGGAAGTCTCGCCTGAGAAGAGTCGAATAAAAATTCGCTCAAATAGGGATTTTGAGCGCGGCCATCTGTCAGCATTTTTAAAGCTTTTTTCTTCCGTTCAATCTGACTGATATCGCCCGCAGCCTCAAAATACAAAAATCCTTGTTTGGGCATTTGATATCTGCCGCCCGCCATGCGATCGCCCAAATCAAAATCTAACTTAATGCGTAATTTACCATGTTCAAAGTCTATTTCGGCGATGCTACCTAATGTCTCTCCATCTCGGCTGCTTCTGCTTCCGGGCGGCGAATCAAACAGGATTATTTCTTCATTTCTGGCTTTTTTTAGCCTTTCGCGAAAGTCGCCCAATTGTAAGGAATTTTCATCATAGCCGTCAAGAGTTGCGGAATTACGATCAATTTCAAAAGTGACGATTTTAAAGCCTGAACCGTAATTGTGTCCTCGGAAAGGCACGCAAAATTGACGCGCTTCTGCGATGCGTTTTTCCACATTTAAAAAAGTGTGCCAAACTTTTAGCTGTTCCGTAGTTGGTATGTGTCTGTCGTCCCAAAATGGCATTTTTTGGACGCGGGCGATCGACTTTACAGGAATTGGCGATCGACTGTTAGCCAAAAGTCGCAATTGCACCGGCAAAGCATACCCATCTTTCCTTCCTCTGGGAAGCGCCACCAAACCAGCATCCAGCAGTTTTAAACCGCCGATTCCGTCTTCACAGCGTACAGTTGCTAACAACCGCAAAGTGCGATCGGCTTTTTGCAACAATTGAGGTAATTCAAAATCATCTCCATCCGTAGCAAGCAGCAATTCCCAGATTTCTTCTTCAGAAAATCTCTCATTTACCTTTTGGCGACGCACGTAGAAAAGACTGTGGGATTTCCCCGCTATCTCCGACATCAGAATTTCCGCACGTTCTTTGCATTCCCAATCGCAATATTTCCCTAAAGCCGCTTCTCCTTCTATATCCCGAATAAACTTATTAATTGTGCGATCGCCACTAAATTTATATCCCCAATCTTCTGTTACTAAAGATGGCATATTTTGATTTTAGATTTTAGATTTTAGATTTTAGATTTTAGATTGGATTTAAGATTAGCACATCGGAACTTGTGCCGACAGAACCGCGACATCCAAAAAAAATTAAGGTGTGCACTGCACACCCTACGACAAATCGCAAATTACCGTACAGGCGATGGGCGATCGTATTAAACAGTTGAGAATCAAAAGGGCGAACGATGGGACTTGAACCCACGAATGGTGGTACCACAAACCACTGCCTTAACCACTTGGCTACGCTCGCCGTATCAGTTTTAACTATAGCATCAGATCTCAGCACAAGTCTAGGGGTAAGGCAAAAATATTTTGAAATATTTTTGAGCGTCCCTGAACCGGACAGATCGATTGTGCATTAAATTCCAGGCACAGTAAGAGTTTAGCACAATTTTCGGTCTGTGCGATCGCCCTGTGCGATCGGCAATTATCTCGCCCCCAGCACTCATGCGGCATGGGTTCGGTAGCTTTGGCAGCGTCCCGATTCTGCCCAGCGCATTAAAATAGCTTTATCAGCCCAGGTGCATCTAACTTTTACACTCCAGTTTGATAAAACTCACCTCTGGCACCATTTTTAAGAACAGGCTTTCCGGCCTGTTCCACAAAGAATAAATTTCTTGTGCGGAGTAGGGGTTGGGCATCCTGCTCCTAAAAACCTTATTGAGAATGGTGCAACATCTCAGATGAAATGCTTGTGGAATGTCCCGCCCACCCGAAAAATACAACGCAAGAAGCGGGACAGCTTATCCCACACCACATGAGTTATCAACCATCCCTTTTCTCTCTTCCCTATTCCTTCGCCCCGCTTCGCATCTTCGCGGTTCGTTTAAAAAAAAGTCTTCTCCGCAATCTAAAATCCAAAATCTAAAATCTAAAATCCATATGAGCTACTGTATCAACCCAGAATGTAAAAATCCTCAAAACTCCAACACCGCCAAATTTTGCTTCAACTGCGGCTTTAACCTGTTGCTGAGACAGCGATATCGCCCGATTGAACTTTTAGGTAGAGGCGGATTTGGTAAAACTTTCCTAGCAATTGATGAAGACATCCCATCTCTACCCCGCTGTGCAGTCAAGCAATTTTATTTTTACGACCGCGACCCCGAAATTGTCAACAAAGCCGTTGAATTATTTCGGCAAGAAGGCGTCCGTTTAGACGAACTCGGAAAACACCCGCAAATCCCCACATTATTAGCCTGCTTTGAACAAGAAGGTCATATTTATTTAGTTCAAGAGTTTATAGAGGGGCAGACTCTTAAACAAGAATTAGACAAGAGTGTCTACGATGAAAATCAAATTTGGCAACTGCTGCAAGACTTATTGCCCGTGCTGCAATTTATCCACGACAAGCGCGTCATTCACCGCGACATCAAACCCGAAAATATTATCCGCCGGCAGTCAGACAACAAACTCGTATTGATCGATTTCGGCATTGCTAAACTGCTGACTGATTCAGCCATACTCCGTTCAGCAACGCTCATCGGCAGTCAAGATTATGTAGCTCCAGAACAAATGCGTGGCAAAGTATTTCCTGCTAGCGACCTTTACAGTTTAGGGGTTACTTGCGTTCGCCTGATGACGCAAGTTCCTCCCTTGGATATGTACGACTGCAACAACGAGCGCTGGTGGTGGCGCGAGTTTCTCCCCAAAGCCACGAGTATTAGCGACGAGTTAGGTGAAATTTTAGATAAATTGCTGCAAACTCGTCTCACTCAGCGGTACAGTTTTGCTACGGAAGTTTTGGATGATATCAAAGCAGCTTTAGATATTCGCCATCAACATTTGCTTTCGCCCAAAAAGCCGATCGCTCCTGCTCTTAATAATAGCGACAATTCTCCCGATACCAACGCGCTACCAACTCCTGATTCTCCGATTTTACCCACAAATGCCGTAGCCAATTCCGCCGAAACTTTTCCCTTCTCTGTTACTTCAAATCTAGATCATATCCTGATTTCTGCCCGGGGAATTAATTATACCAAACTGCGAGATTTTTTGTCAAACAAAAATTGGAAAGAAGCCGATCGCGAAACTTGGGGCTTGATGTGTCAATCTCTTTCCCAGCAACCGGGAACTCAGCTAGAAATTAGCCAAATTTACCAGATCCCCTGCGAAGATTTGCAAACAGTCGATCGCCTTTGGTTGCACTACAGTCAAGGTCGGTTTGGCTTCAGCGTCCAAAAACAAATTTACGAAAGCGTTAAGGGAGACTATATCAGATTTTGCGATCGGGTCAACTGGCAAACCTACAATTCTGCTACTACTTTAGGGCAGATTAAATTTACTCAGCAAGCACCAATCGGACACCTCCCCTCTCGCACTTGGGTTGGTGGCGTTCAGTGGCTGCGGCATCTCGATGCCCTGTCAGCAAAATTAACCGAGTGCGACAATAATCGTGTTCCTAAATTGTAATTTGGTCTACCGACTCACTAAGTAAAATTTCATATTTAAACTCTACCTGAAAGCAGAGAAATTTGTTGAGCTAGATGTATCCATCGACCGAGGCTCGGTGCGATCTATTGTCGCACAATGGATTCTGAAGGCGAACACAGATAAAGTCTGCAATCCTTCAGACTTTAACAACCGAACTAAAAAGAGGTACCGATCCATGTTTTTTCATAAAAAAGAATTAATGGCTGCCGTCACAGTAGACGAAGCAAACCCCCGTTTTGCCCAATTGCTGCTAGAACAGTTTGGCGGAGCAACAGGAGAACTCACAGCAGCTTTGCAATACTGGGTGCAGTCATTCCACTGTGAAAATCCAGGGATTAAGGATATGCTTCAAGATATTGCGATCGAAGAATTCAGCCACTTAGAAATGGTGGGCCAACTCATAGAAATGCACACCAAAAACGTTGACCAAACAGAAGCTTACAAAAGCACATTGTTTGCGGTGCGCGGTGTAGGCCCACACTTATTGGACAGCCAAGGTCAAGCTTGGACAGCAGCTTATATCAACGAAGGCGGGGATGTGGTGCGCGACTTGCGCGCTGATATCGGTGCGGAAGCAGGAGCTCGCCAAACCTACGAAGAATTGATTAAACTAGCACCGGATATGGGAACGAAAAAGACGTTGCAGTTTCTGCTGACTCGCGAAATTTCTCACACTCAAATGTTCATGAAAGCTCTGGAATCGCTGGGTAAACTCACCGATCCGATGTTCGGCAACATTCCGCCAGATAACACCGTAGATCTCTACTTTAACTTGTCAACAAATGGCAAGGATGAACGCGGCCCTTGGAACTCGGAACCTACTTTCAAATACATCGCCGATCCCGCTCCCAAAGGTTAATTTGTGAGTTGTTTATGGTGTGTGGCTTAGAAGATTTAAGCCCTCTAGTAAGTAATTTTTAAGCCGCGCACCTTCTTTTGTAAGGTGGGCGGCTTAGAAAATTTAAGCCCTGTGTTGATTAATTTCCCAGCCGGGTACTTTGCTTTAGTTGTTAAAGGTACGTGAGTCGCAAGCTTCAGGTTGAGGGTTGAGTATTTTTCAAGTCACGCGCCCCACGGTGTTATAATTATTTTATATCCGGCTCGAACATTAACATCAAATCTATATTGAAATTGCGATCTACCTATTTATTAGTTTCTCACGGCAGCCGTGACCCCAGACCCCAACTAGCTTTGGAAAACCTAGGTCAACTGCTGTCTCAAACATTGGCTGACTCATTCCCCGCAGTCGCAACCGCCACCTTAGAACTCGGCCCCGCACCGCTGCACGAACAAATTTGCAGTTTTGGCGAACGTACCCTGTCCCTGGGACTGACAGAATTGCAAATACTGCCTGTATTTTTATTGCCGGGAGTTCACGTCGCCGAAGACATACCTGCAGAGGTGGAAATTGCCCAAAAAACTTTTGGTGACAAGCTAAAAATTGAATTGCGCCCGCATTTAGGTTCCCAGGAAGCAGGCTTAACAAAATTGGTGAAAAGTCAGATGGAAGAGGTTGCTTTTCTCCCCAATCTGCTATTGCCCAAATGGATTTTATTATCTCACGGCAGCCGTCGGCCCGGAGGTAACTCGACAGTTGAGGAAATCGCTAGCAAACTCGGTGCGCTGACAGCTTATTGGTCGGTAAAGCCGAGTTTGTCAGAGCAAATTGACAGTTTGGTTCGTGGTGGACAGCAGCAAATAGGGATTGTGCCATACTTCTTATTTAATGGAGGAATTACAGATGCGATCGCCAAAAATGTCGCACAGCTAAAGCAGCAATTTCCTGCGGCGGAACTTCATCTCGCAAATCCTCTAGGCGCAAGTGTACAATTAGCAGACTTAATTGGGAATTTAATTCAAAGATGAACCCCAGAGGCACAGAAGAGGTAAAGGAAGCAAGAAAGATGTCTTTAGGAAAAGTGTATTTAGTAGGTGCGGGGCCCGGAGATCCGGGGTTGATGACCTTGAAGGGAAAAGCTTTGTTAGAGTGTGCGGACGTGGTGATTTATGACGCTTTAGTCAGCCCTCAAATTTTGGCAGCAATCAACCCCCAAGCAGAACGAATTGATGCCGGAAAACGCAAAGGGCGTCACTCGTTAATGCAGGACGAAACAACTCAGTTAATGATAGAAAAAGCTGGAGATAATGCGATCGTAGTTCGTCTCAAAGGCGGTGATCCGTTTATCTTCGGCCGCGGTGGCGAAGAAATGGAAGAGTTGGTAAAAGCTGGAGTGTCAGTAGAAGTAGTCCCCGGCGTAACTTCTGGGATTGCGGCCCCTGCTTATGCGGGAATTCCTTTAACACATCGATCGTACAGTTCCTCTGTCACCTTTGTCACCGGTCACGAATCAGCGGGCAAATATCGACCGGAGGTAAATTGGCAGGCGATCGCCCGTGGCTCCGAAACCATTGTAGTATACATGGGAATCCACAATTTGCCTTACATTATCGGCCAGTTAACAGCAGCCGAATTGAGTGCAGAAACGCCCATAGCGTTAGTGCGCTGGGGAACGCGGCCGGAACAAGAAGAATTGATCGGGACTTTGGGTACAATTGTAGAGCAAGTTGAGGCAACTGAATTTGCAGCACCTGCGATCGCGGTCATCGGAAATGTTGTCAATTTGCACTCAATATTGTCTGGCTGTCGGCCAGTTTCTCAGACTCTAGAATAAGCGCAGAAATTGCCCCTAAATCCTCGTAGGGTGCGCCGGGCCGCGCACCTTACTGCTAAATCTTTTTTGGCGATTAGTTATGCTCGCCAACAACTTACAACCAACCACTAACTAATGACTAATGACTAATGACTAATGACTAATGACTAACTGACTAATGACTAATGACTAAGCTGTTCACCATTTAAATCTCAGAGGCTATCTAAGCAAGTATTGGGTTTCAGGCTCTGAAATACGCAGTTTAAATGCTAAACAGCTTAATGACTAATGACTAATGACTAATGACTAATGACTTAACGCGCCACCTGCCGCATATATTCCCCCCACAACTGAGCGGCATTTGAACTACCTCCCCCAGTCGGAGAATTATCATCATTTCCCAACCAAACTCCAGTCACCAGTTGCTGACTCGGAATATAACCGACAAACCACAAATCTCTATTATCATTAGTCGTACCTGTTTTTCCAGCTTCTCCCAACCCCAAAGCAGCACTGCTACCCGTACCTCCCCGCACAACACCTTGCAGCATATCAGTCATCGTATCCGCTACGGCTTCCGAAACTAACTGCCGATTGGCAATGCCATCTTTTTGATACTCATAAATCACCCGGCAACTCTTAAAATCATTTCGATCTTTGCAATCGCTGCTGTCAATAATTCGCTTAATTACGTGGGGGCGATTGCCCAAACCCCGATTTGCTAAAACCCCGAAAGCACCCGTTAATTGCAACACATTAACTTCACTTTCACCTAATACTAAACCTGGGTTAGAACGCAGTTCCGAAGTAATTCCCAAACGTCTTGCCATTCCCACTACATTGTCTAAACCGACATCTTGTGCAATTCTCAAAGCAACTGCATTTTCCGACTGTGCTAAACCCCGATACATATCAGCATTACCGCTGGTTCTTTCGCAGCCGCTGTAACTTTGTCCGCCCCAGGAAAGGGGAGCGCAAGAATAAGTTTTATCCGGTGATATTCCCCGTTCCAGGGCGGCTGCATAGGTAAAAATCTTAAATGTAGAACCAGGCTGTCTCAAAGCTTGAGTAGCCCGATTAAACTGACTTTTCAAGTAATCTACGCCCCCAACTAAAGCTAAGACTTCCCCGGTTGTACTGTTGAGAGTGACCACGGCTCCTTGAGAAAAACCTGCACTGGCTCCCGCATTTTCAACAGCATTTCTGAGGGAACTTTCCGCCAACTTTTGCAGACCGGGATTCAAACCTGTTTCTACAATAAAATTGCCTTCTCGCGCTAACTGCTCCCCCAGCAAAAACTCCAATTCGTCAAATACATAACTGTAGAAATAAGGAGCGATCGTACTTTGCAGATATTGGCGGGCTTTAGGATTGATCTCAATTCGCGATCGCCTTGCGCGATCGGCTTCTTCCTGAGAAACCGTCCCCAGTGCGCGCATCCGTTCGATCACTCGATCGCGATACTGCACCGCCAACTGATAATTTTGAATCGGATTAAAACTGTTGGGAGCAGGCAAAATCCCTGCCAAAGTTGCCGCCTCTGACAAAGTTAAATCCCTCGCCGACTTCCCAAAATAAAACCGAGCCGCATCCTCAAAACCGTAAAGATCAATCCCCAAAAACACCCGATTTAAATAAGTCAGCAACAGCTCATCTTTGCTGTAATAATTCTCCAGTTTCAACGCCACTACAGCTTCCCGCAACTTGCGTCCCGCCGAATCTTGAGTGCCCACATAATCTCGAAACAAACTCCTCGCTAACTGCTGCGTCACAGTGCTGCCGCCTTCGCGAATTCCTCCCCCGCGAACATTGGTCAAAAGCGCGCGCAAAACTCCGATCGGATCTACTCCCAAATGCCAATTGTAGCGACTGTCTTCCGAAGCAAGTACCGCCTTGGATAAATAAGGCGAAAAATCCTGTAATTGCTTTAATTCTAAGTGAGCGTTATTCTGAGGAGGACGCAGGGGAGTTTGCCCATCGCGGGCGTAAACAATCACGGGGCCATTGATACTTCTTGGCAGAGGCCGCACTTGAAACTTTGTCGATTCCATGCCTACCAACACGGCAATCACAGCGGTGATTCCACTGACGCTGTAAAAGCTGTAACGCACAAGTTGCAAATACCAAGGCGGCGGATATACAAACTGAATTCTGACAGCGGCGGCTAGTTCCGGCGGCCCTAAAGTGAACACGTCTCCGTGACGCAGGGACATACTTTTAACTCGCCTTTTGCCATTGTAAATGCCGTTTGTGGAGTCTTCATCTTTGATGACAAAAGGAGTCCGCCGCCGAGTATCGCGCGACAGGGATAAGTGGACGTGACTGACAACGGGATTACGAACTACTATATCTGAAGATTTGGACGATCGACCTAACAAATATCGATCGCCCAACAGCGGATAAACCTCAGCTTTAGCTGCACCGGCATCCTGTACCCACAATTCGGGTACTTTGGCATTAGGTTTCAGCGCTAGCTGGTTAAAATTAACCTTAGCAATAGTCTGGACTGCTTGGGTAATCGCACCCAAGACGGTTTGAGGTTTGCGGGGTGGCGGCGGTGGGGTCATATTTCGCTGTGCACTACGATCGAGCGATCGGCTCTTGCACCATTCTACTCGCAACTTTTGGCTAATTTCACGATCTGCTCACACTCTCTTAGCGATCGTCGGCTAATGGCGATCGATTTTGGGGTTATTGGTGAACCCGCAATGCCAGCAGTTGATTGAGAAAATCTCCACCCAACCACCAAAAATCTTCATCTGACAACGCCGGATTAAATTCTCATATCAACTCCGCTAGCATCGGAATTGTAAAATGCAATCAACAGTCAAGACTCAACTATCATTCAGTTTTTCGACCCCGAGTTAACAGTCAACAGTCAACAGTCAACAGTCAACAATAATTCCGGTGCCACCGGAACTTATATCATAAACTGGCCAAAAAATTCACACTATCGATAACAGTTATCCCCGATTAACCAACACAATTCGCATAATTAAAACCCCCCTTGAAAAAGGGGGGTTAAAAGCCGAAAATCAGCTTGATTCTCCTTACATCGAAGAACCCAAACCGGCATAAGCACCGTAGAAGAAAAGACTCACAATGCTGAGAACACCGAGGCCTGCAACAGTAGCTACCAGCCACAAAGGAATTCTGCCACTTTCACTAAACATAGCCATCACCTCACTAATTTACAGCTAAACAAATTCGATGGAACTATCGAAAGCAAACTCAGACACCAGTTAATTAAAGAAATAACTGGAAAACAAAATACCCAAAACAAAAATCAGCAACAAACCCAAATACAAAGAAGTCCGGTTTAACTCAACAGGCTGCTCGTTGGGATTAGGAACGCGCTCAGGCATTGTAAACTCCTATCGTTGAATAAATTGCATTGCTGCGATCGCGCCCAAAAAGAAAATTGTTGGGACACCTAAAGTATGAACTGCCAACCAGCGCACCGTAAAAATCGGATACGAAATTGGCTCATTGTTGGGGGTTCTACTCGTCATTTTTCCAAATCCTTGTTAAATTACTTGGCAATGAACTGATCTACTTGTTTCTTAGCTTCAAAGCGATCCGAAATAATCGGCACTTCTTCGCGCTGCGGTGTGAAATACTGGTTAGGGCGAGGAGTTCCGAAAGCATCGTAAGCCAAACCCGTTTGCACAAACAGCCATCCAGCAATAAACAAAGCCGGAATGGTGATGCTGTGAATTACCCAATAACGGATACTTGTAATAATGTCCCCAAACGGACGTTCTCCAGTTGTACCAGCCATTTAGAATCCTCCTTTCAACAACAAATTGACAGACAATCTCTATTACTATTCTACTATCAAGCAGCTTGCGCTGAACCTTGATATTTAAGTAAAGTACCGCTCGCGCCGATCACAAATCCGCGATCGGGGCCCATAAAGACAATCCTGTAAAAATTAGCGGGAACATCTTCAACTTCGCGGTCTTTTAGCCAAGTTTTTCCGCCGTCCAAACTGCACAGCAAATTGCCGCCGCCGCCGGCTACCCAAACTTCATTATCAGTCCGGTAAGCCATGTCGAGCAAACCCCAACTAGCCTTGCGATCGGGAAAAAACGGTTTTCCCCAACCTTCAGGATTGGACGGGTCGCTAAACTGAATCTGACCACCACGGGCGAGCATCCACAAACGCCCGTCCTTGGTAAAGCCCATATTTTGCAGGCGGCGCGAACTATTGCGGTTGTGAGGTTCCCAAGCTTCTTGTCCGGGTTTCCACACCGAGTAGAAATTTCCCTTCGAGGAAACCGCAACATACTGCCCGTCTTCAGAACGGTTGATATTGCGAACTACCCCAAAAGAATCCTGGACGACAGCTTTCCAATTTTTGCCGCCGTCAGAAGTCCGGTAAATCGCCCCAACATCGGTCGTCATCTCGGCGGAATTGGGGCCCAAAGCCGCGATCGTACTCGGAGAACCGGGCAACTGACTGCTCAAAGCAATCCGCGTCCAAGACTTGCCCTCATCGTTCGTGTGGAGCAAAACAGAAGGCTGGCCGACAATCCAGCCTTCTGAACCGGAAAAACTCACCGACGCAAAACGCGATCGAGGATCGTCGATATCCAGCGCTATAGGCTTCCAGCTAGTGCCACCGTCAATGGTTTCGAGCAGAGTCGCCTCAGAACCCACAACCCAGCCGTGCTGAGGATTGCCCGTAAAGGCAATATCCTGCAAATTAGCTTCCGTCGGCAAGGAAATCACTTGCCAGGGGTTGTAACTCACAGAACCGATGGTGCTGCAACTCGTACAGATGAGCGCAGCGGCCAATAACATTACAATTCGTTGCCAAAATCTCACAATCGTTTTACTGCAAACCATACATACTAAGTAACAACAAGAAACCAACGACCAAGCCGCCAAAAATCAGCAAACTTTTCTGACCTTCGGTCATGCCGTTGACACCGACACCGTAGCGCTGATTTGCCTTAAATCCCGATACCCCTTCCATCTGACCGAGATTTTGAAACACCGACTTGCGCGCCCCGCAAACGGGACAGACCCAAGTTTGGGGCAAATCTTCAAAAGCCGTGCCAGGGGCAATGTCATTTTTAGGATTCCCTTTTTTCGGATCGTAGACGTAGCCGCAGGCGCGGCACTCGTGCCGATCGAGGGTTTTGGTTTCAGTGGCTCGATCGCTCATAGCTCAAAAAGAGTAGGTAAGCTAATCTTAAAATATACATTAAAAATTATTGCAGAAGATGGAGGATTAATCTCAACTAACTCGTAATTTTAGCTACCCAAAATCTATATAATGTAACAGACAAGTTACAGAACCCTTTCACCTAGGCAGTAATTATTCACCGTGTTTGCACTCAGCGGCTACGAGTATTTCTTAGGCTTCCTGTTAATTTCCAGCCTAGTCCCTATCCTCGCCCTCACCGCGTCTAAGGTACTGCGCCCGAAAAGTCGTCCCTACGACCGACGCACTACCTACGAATCCGGCGTAGAGCCGATCGGCGGAGCTTGGATTCAGTTCAACATCAGATATTATATGTTCGCGCTAGTCTTCGTCATCTTCGACGTAGAGACCGTCTTCCTCTATCCTTGGGCGGTTGCTTTCAACCAGCTAGGACTGTTGGCTTTTATCGAAGCCTTGTTTTTTATCACGATCCTCGTTATTGCTCTTGTCTATGCATGGCGCAAAGGAGCCTTGGAATGGTCTTAAGTTCTGACAAATCACAAAAAGCGCTGATCAACCCTGTCGATCGCCCGGAAGTCACATCGCAACTCTCAGAGAACGTCATCCTGACAACAGTGGATGACCTCTACAATTGGGCGAGACTTTCGAGCCTGTGGCCGCTGCTTTTCGGCACAGCCTGCTGCTTCATCGAATTTGCAGCTTTGATCGGATCGCGCTTTGACTTCGACAGATTCGGTCTAGTACCGCGATCGAGCCCCCGACAAGCCGACTTGATCATCACCGCCGGCACAATTACCATGAAGTACGCCCCCATCTTGGTGCGGCTGTACGAACAAATGCCGGAACCCAAATACGTCATCGCGATGGGTGCTTGCACTATCACCGGCGGAATGTTCAGCATGGACTCCCCCACAGCAGTCAGAGGCGTTGACAAACTGATTCCTGTAGACGTGTACATCCCCGGCTGTCCCCCCCGCCCAGAAGCGATTATTGACGCAATTATCAAACTGCGGAAAAAGATCGCCAACGATTCCATGCAAGAACGGGCCAGATTGCTGCCAACCCACCGCTACTACACCAGACCCCACAAAATGAAAGTAGTAGACGACATTTTGGACGGCAAATACTTGTCTGTTCCAGGCCGGATAGCCCCGCCGAAGGAATTGACGGAAGCTATGGGAATGCCAGTACCGCCGGCCCTGCTTGCAGGACAAAAACAGGAGGTAAACCGTGGCTGAGACAGAATCTGCAATTGTTGAAGCCGGGAAGGTTTCCCAGTGGTTGACTCAAAATGGCTTTGAACACGAAGCTTTAGCGGCCGATAATTTGGGCGTGGAGATATTAAAGGTCGATCGCGACTTCTTAATTCCGATGTCAACAGCGCTGTATGCCTACGGGTTTAATTATATGCAGTGCCAGTGCGCCTACGACCAAGGCCCCGGAGAAGATTTAGTCAGCGTTTACCACTTGGCTAAACTCACAGACAACGCTTCGCACCCCGAAGAAGTCCGCGTCAAAGTATTCATCCCCCGCGAAGATCCCAGAGTGCCATCAGTCTACTGGATTTGGAAAGCTGCGGATTTTCAAGAGCGGGAATCCTACGATATGTACGGCATTGTCTACGAAGGACATCCGAATCTGAAACGGATTTTGATGAACGAAGATTGGGTGGGCTGGCCGTTGCGGAAAGATTACATTTCCCCTGATTTCTACGAATTGCAAGACGCTTATTAAGGGAGTTTTGCGAGGGCGGGTTTAGAGCATAAAATTTGACTTTTGGGGTTAAGTTTTATGCGAAACTCGCCCTCTGTTTTTTTTAACTGGTTCCTCAGCTCTGCCTGGGAACCGATGTCCAAAAACGCTATTTTCAAAAAAGTATTAGTATGGTTTACGAAACTGCTGGTTTAATAGCTTTACTAAGCATAGTAATAGTTTACCTGCAACTTCGCAGGGGTAAGAACAAACCAGAGGATAACAGGCCCGAAGCACAGACAGTTGAGCTTAGGCAAATAAACCAGCAGTTACAACAAGCAAATAACCTATTTACCGCCTTTATAGTTCAAATCCTGGCAATATTTAAGCAAACAGAGGCAGAACTCAAGGCAGCTACTACTGATAACAATTCTTTGAAGCAGACGGTTCAAAGCCTACAACAACAGTTAGCAAGCGTTGAGAGCGAAAGAGATGAAGTAAGGAAAATTTCAACAAATCTTCGTATTGAAAATATTTACTTTGAACAAAAAATTGAAGAACTAGAAGCTCATAAAAAAGTTCTTATTCAAGAATTGGGTGGTTCTCTCAGTAGTCAAGATATAGAGTTTATAACGTGGGAATTTTTAATCGAGAAAGTTAAAGAGGTTACTAGGCAGCTTAATGAAGTCATAGCCCAAAATCAATCACTCATTAAAACAAATACGGATTTACAGCAAGAAATAGACGTTCTGAGAAGAGAGTTAAATCAAGTTAAAGATAATAATACTAGATTGACACAAGATAATCTACAACTCCGAGCTAGCCAAAACTCTTTAGAGTCAGAAATAAGACGAGCACTAGACCGAATTCAACCTTTAGAGATAGATAATAACCAGCTAGAGCAAGAAAAAACACAATTAGAAAGAAAACTTTATGAGTTAAATTCATTAAACTCCAACTCATTAAACTCCAATTCACTTCAATTAGAAACAAAAGTTAAGCAACTAGAAGAGAAGGCCAGAGAGCTAGAAAAAGCCAAAATAAGTTTAGAGCTACAGCTTAAGGACGAGAAAAGTAGAGTTGCACTTCTTCAGCAAGAAATTGAGAGTTTGAGAATTACAACTCCGGATGAGGAAATTAATCGGCTGCTTGCAAAAATAGCTCAACAAGAGGATATCATAAAAGAGCTACGAGAAGAAATTGAGAGTTTGATAATTATAAATCCGGATAATGAGGGAATAAGTTTATTAGAAGATTATAATGATTTAAGTTTATTAGAAAATTATAATGATTTAGTTTATTTCGTTCAAACATCTTTAGGAACTTCAGGTATAGAGGAATTAGATGATTGGGGAAAAACAGAAGAGTTTTACATAGAACTTATCAGTAGACTTTGTTTTATCGATACGATACTCATAACTAAAATAAAATCCTTGGAATATAAATCCTATCCCGTTTATAAGGAATATATTGCTGCGAGTTTAGATATTAGCTTTAGCTATCCCGGTGATTTTTTGTTTTGGAGTAATGGCGAAATGTGGTGGGAACTAAGTTATTTCTTCAATAATAAGTTGTAATTAAGAGTTTATCAATCTAACCGATGAGTTCCAACAATAGCAAAAAAAACTAGAATACGGGGATTTTGAGAGGGAGCATCCCGCTTTTTAACTAAGCATAACTACTCATTTTAATCTCATTATTTAAATACGCACATCTTAGTCTTAAAATTTGAGGCACGTTTTTTTCTTTCCACTGTGCACCTACAATCTTAATTCTTGCTCCAATCTGTTTAATTAAAGACTCTACAGCTCCCGAACCAATATCAATACCCTGATTTTGATAATTCTGGTAATTTGGGATTCTTGACTGATGTTTTCGGAGATAAGTAGTTAGACAGAATTAATTACACAAATACATAGTAGAATGATATTCCAGGCAAAATTATGAGTTAATTAG
>NZ_JAUBQQ010000069.1:0-34411 GCF_036701335.1 Microcoleus sp. Pol12B5
TCTAATTAACTCATAATTTTGCCTGGAATATCATTCTACTATGTATTTGTGTAATTAATTCTGTCTAACTACTTAGTGGGCTCGAATCGTAGTACCTGTATCGATGTCCCACAGTTCGTCCAGCCGTTTACCAATCCAATGCTCGGCCAAAGTTCCACTTGAGGTTTCAATGGCTCGATTCATGCTGACAACTTGAAACTCGCCATCCTCAAGCTGTTCCACCACCCAAAGGGTGTCTGTCACGGAGCTATAAATGTTGCTTAAGAACTGCTCCCGCTCTTGAAGGGTTGCTTCTACCTTGATCCGCTCTCTAATTTCCTGCTCTAGTTCTCGATTAGCTGCCTCTAACTGTGCGGGACTGGGAAGCGCTAATACATTTGGGATTAACGGCACCAGCACTATAGCTGTCACCACTGAAACCAATGCGGTGATGGCTTTGAGGCAGCCACTCAGCCAATAGGTAGGATGCCAAAGCGTCCAAATCTCCATCAGGTGAGTGGTGCCACAAGCGATGATAAAGGTGCTAAATAGCAGAAATATCCAAGGGTAGGGCAAATCTTGTCGCTTACGAACAAAATAGAGCAGCGTAATGGGAATTGAATAATAAGCCAGGGCAATCAGCGAGTCGGAAGCGATATGAAGACTCACCAATCCTGGCTTCCAGAGATAGCAATGCCCGTGAGGGATAAACGGTGCTATAGCGAAAAGGTTTTTCCAAAGTTCCAGCATTTTTTTCTAACTGCAGTAACGACTTTTGCGATCGCCCTGGGGGGCTGACAACCCGCCTGAAATCTTTATGGAGTAAAGATTTTGCCCACTTATGCTAAAAAAAGATAGGCAGCCGAATTGTTACAAGCTAGCCTACCCCAAAGATAATGTTACCCCATTGGTAAAAATTTAGAAGGGAGGAAATTTTGTCAATACCCCTTTGTGTAGGAATATAATTAAATAATAATAATGATAACAATACTCCCGACAGTTTTAAATCATCCTAATCTTCCTTCAGTCTTGTCTTATGGTACTCTGGCTGCTTAAAAACTGTCGGGAGTATTGCTAAACTCCAGTTATCAGGAATTAAAACTTGACACACGTTGATTCCCGTTTTTGCGCGATTTGCACGGCAACTGCACTGTCAAGAATCTAATATCTGAATCTAAAACCTGAAATTACAGCACTTCCGGGTGTTATGAGGTACAATAAGAATAGATTAGAAAAACACAGCAATGAAAGCATATTCAGTAGATTTGCTTTCCAAAAATAGTAGCAGCCCATCAAGATCAGAAGCTGTCGATTAGAAAAACAGCAGCGATATTTTCCGTCAGTAAAAGCTCTTTTCAGAAACTGGTCAAGCAACAAAAAATCGAGGGGAATTTACAGCCGAAACGAGAGTGGTAAACCGAGATACAGTCATTTGAATAATTCCACAGCTTCTTTGAGAGAAATAGTGGCAGCACATCCCGATGCAACCTTACTAGAATTGTGTGAGTTATTTGCCCAGAAGACGGGAAATTGGGTGGGTAGAACAGCCATGTGTAACGCCTTACAAAAGTTGGGATTAAATCGTAAAAAAAACAGTGAGAAGTAGCCAAGCCGGCACTGAAACAGTCATGAAATTAAAGTTAGAGTATTGGGAAAAAGTCAAGCATATGGATCAAAAAAATCTAGTATTTTTAGATTAGACTGGAGTATTACGCTTGTTTAACCAGAACTCATGGAGCTTCCCAAAGAGGAACGAGAGCCTCTGCGGTCAAACCTTTTTATCGCGGCAATAAAGTCACAGTAATTGGTGCAATTAGTTTCCAGCGAGTAGTGGCATTAATAATGACCATAGACAACTCGATGGATAGCCAAGCATTTGAGGTGTTTATCGCTCAATGTGCTGTAAGATTTAGTAGGGTGGGTCTGCTTTGACCAGTAAATTATTAATATAATAATTTGCTGCTGAGGCATTCTAAAACTCAAAAACAGGCTCACCTGCCTGTTCCACAAACAGTGAGTTTTTTTGTGGGGTTGGCAGGATAACCCGCCGGTAAAAGGCTTATTGAGGATGGTGTAATATCTCAGATATTAGCAAGGTGCGCGATGCGTACCCACAGATTAGATAAATCCGTGTTCTGCTAAGAATTCTGGTGTAATTGTTCCCAAACTGTTGATTGTGGGGGTTTCTTCCCACGGTTCGGGATGAGATTTTGAGCCGCTGCGGAGAAATTTGGCGACATATTTGCCTAGAATATCTGCTTCTAAGTTTACTAAACTTCCTGGTTGCAAATAGCTGAGGTTTGTCTCACCAAAACTGTGGGGAATGACAGCAACTTCAAACCAATTGCCGTCAGCATCGCAATCTGCCACGGTTAAGCTGATGCCGTTGACGGCGATACTGCCCTTGGAAACGATGTAAGGTGCGATTTGACGTTGCCATCCCGAATTTGCTACAGGTGGGGCAGTAAACCGCATATCCCAAGCGTTGGCGGTTTGGGTTGATGTTGCTAAAGTGCCGATCGCATCTACGTGCCCGGTCACGAAATGTCCCCCCAATTTGCTACCGGCGCGCAGGGAGGTTTCTAGGTTCACCAAAGCATCGGGGAATGATCCCAGAGTTGTGCGCCGGAGAGTTTCTGGCGAAGCGACGGCGACAAAACCTTGCGGCAGAACTTCCACTACCGTCAAACAAACTCCATCCACGGCTACGCTGTCCCCAATGGCTAAATCTTGTAAAATCTGGTAGGAGTTGTTTGATGTGCAGGAAATTTGGAAATAATCGTTGCCTAGCGACTTCAGCTTTCCGAGAGATTGAATTAGTCCTGTAAACATAAGTATTTTTCCGTAGTCGATCGCTTATTTACATGAAACCATAGAGACAAACCATAGACAGGAGGTTTTGCCGTCCCCTCTCCCCCTGACAGGTGTAGGTTTTTTACAACTAGGAGGAGTTACAAGCATAAAAGGCATCCACAGGAGTGTGAGGGAAGGAACTCCAACGCTCCAGATGAATGGGAATATTGTTGAGTAAATTAGCCATCAAAGTCACAAATCCTTTAAGAAAACAAGACAAATGACGCCCTTTTTTGAGGCTGGGAGGCTGATTTAAAGCAGTATGTCCAAGGGGAAGTTGTGGAAAATTTGAGGCAAGTGATTGATTTTCATGAGTGCCACCCAGGATCACCATCCATAAAGTGGCAACAGCCAGCACTAACCACATTCGTTCGGCTCGTTGTGGTGAGAGTAAACGTGTATTATGCCATTGCCAGCCATCGGATTTGAAATCGCGGTAAACACATTCGGTACAAGAACGTAGTCCATACCAGAGAACGTTTGCTTCTTCCGGTTTGAAGTCTGTCAGAATCAACCAGGGGTCTTTGTAGTCTAAATCCCAACGAGCTAGGAGTGTACAAGACAGAGGATTAGTTTTAAAACACACGACTTCGGCAGACCATGATTGTCCACCTTGACGAACCAAATGTGCCAGTGGCTGCCATGTCTGTTGAGAGGGCAGACGATAAGTTCCTTGATGGTTGATACGTAGAAATGGATGCCAGCCCACACTTTCAATCAATTGATATAGCCAATCAGCATACAATCCTCGGTCAGCGGCAACGATCACCCTAAAGTTTGCCGGAATCACACCTTGAACAACACAAATCAGTTTTTGCCAATGAGGTTTCCAACTTCCGGGCTCCTCGGCTCCGACAATGCACCAAGCTACAGGAATTCCCGACCCACCCAATAAGATGTTCATCGACAGAACTGTAAATTTATCTCCGATGCTAGTGGCATCCAATGCCAAGGCAATGTCCTCAACATTTTTCGGCAGTAAACTTAGCACCCACAACAGTAATGGAGCAAAACAACCACTAACATCCAGCTCACGACGATAAACTCCTTTTTTAGCTGGGGCTTCTTGATACCATTCTTTTAATCGCTGACGGACTGTGTTCGGCTTTTCTCCGTTGAGCTGAGCGATAAAATGCGAAACTTGGGTTAAGCTGCTAGATTTGGTCATGACTACACCAAAGCTCCAAGTCGCTAAGCCAATCGCTTGAGGTATGGAGAGGTGAGGCATTTGTTTGGAGACAATACATGACCAATCCTTGAGATGCTTATTTTTCAGCATTTTGGGTTTTTCCCCAGCCACGTGTTTCGTTGAATCACCCTTATTTTCGCCTGGTTTAATTGACTTTATACTACCCAGTCGTAAAAAACCTACACCTGTCAGCCCCTCTCCCCCCGAGTCAATCTAAAATCTAAAATCGATAGTCCCAGATCTGTTGCAGATTCCGGCGAAGATCAAGTCATACTGGATTTAGGTGATCTTTATGTCCAAGTTCTCTACTGCCTTACAGTTTCTTAATTCTATGAGGCCGATCGAATGATTGAAATGAAAGTCGCTGGAATTGCCTTAGATGCAGCCACGCGCAGTCCTATTGTCCTATTGAGAGACGCTACTGAGCGACGGGCTTTGCCTATTTATATCGGTCAGGAGCAAGCAAAGGCTATTATTAGCGCGATCGAAGGCCACAAGCCTCCTCGGCCCTTAACTCACGATCTGATGGTCAATTTTTTAGAGGCATGGAGTCTTACCTTGGAGCGCATAGTTATTCACTCGCTGCAAGATAACACGTTCTATGCTGTGCTGATCGTCCGTCAGGGAGAAGTTAAAAAAGAGATCGATGCCCGACCTAGCGACGCGATCGCCCTGGCCCTGCGTACGAACTGCCCCATCTGGGTGATGGAAGAAGTCGTCGCCGATGCTTCGATACCGGTCGATCGAGATGCTGATGAGGCCGAACGCCGGGCCTTCCGGGAATTTATCTCAAACCTCCGTCCAGAGGATTTGATTAAGAGAAGTGGCTTGGGCCCGGGCGAAACTTCCTAAATTTTATGCGCTATCGACGGTTTGGCAAAACGGAGTTGCACCTGTCCGTATTTTCCTTGGGAACCATGCGCTATTTGGCTTCTGAGGAAACTGCCTGTCAGACTGTACAACAGGCGGTGTCTCAGGGAATCAATCACCTGGAAACGGCGGCGGGTTACGGTTGCAGCGAGGAATATCTTGGCGCGGCCCTTTCGGCTGGTTTGTCTGTCGATCGATCGCGCCTTCACGTCACTACAAAAATTTCCCCAACCGAGGATGCAGCAGCAATGGAACGCTGTATCGACGCATCCCTCAAACGCTTGAATTTAGACTATATCGATTGTCTGGCAATTCACGGTTTGAATACTTGGGAACATTTGGCGATTGTGCGATCGCCCACAGGCTGCATGGAATCTGTACGCAAAGCCCTGGCTGATGGTCGCATTCGGCACGTCGGCTTTTCGACTCACGGGCCTCTGGATCTGATTTTGGCTGCAATAAATACAGATTTGTTTGAATTTGTCAACCTGCATTATTACTATTTTTTTCAGCGCAACGCCCCGGCAATTGAACTCGCCAAAGACAAAGATATGGGCGTTTTCATCATTTCCCCAGCCGATAAAGGAGGGCAACTTTACACGCCCCCGGAAACACTCGCACAATTGTGCTGGCCTTTCTCGCCCTTAGAGTTAAACTATCGATTTTTACTCAGCGATACTAGGATTGGGACTTTGAGTGTGGGGGCTGCAAATGCGACAGAATTAGAGCAACCTCTGAAATATTGCGATCGCGACTTTCCCCTCACCAACGCCGAAATCGCTGCGTTCGATCGGCTAGAATCGGCTATTGCAGACACTTTGAAAACCGACCAATGCAGCCAGTGCTATGCCTGTTTGCCTTGCCCGGAAAACATCAACATCCCCGAAGTATTGCGACTCCGCAATCTCGCAGTCGGGTGCGACATGACTGACTTTGGCAAATACCGCTACGCCATGTTTGAAAATGCTGGACACTGGTTTCCCGGCAGCAAAGGCAACCGCTGCACCGATTGCGGCGAATGTTTGCCCCGGTGTCCCGAAGAGTTAGACATCCCAACTTTGCTCAAAGATACTCACCAGCGACTCGGTGGCAAAGCAGGCAGGCGGTTGTGGGATTGAAAAAAATGTGAAACAGGGAAAAGGCGATCGAGCGTATCTAAGTTTTGCAATAATTACGCTAAACTTTGGTTTAACCTTACATCTTGCACTATTCTCAAGAACAGGCTTTCCGGCCTGTTCCACAAAGAATTAATTTCTTGTGGGGAGTAGGGGTTGGACATCCTGCCCGCCCATAAAAAACTTATTGAGAATCGTGCAACATCTCAGTTTAACTGAATTTACGATACAGTCGATCGAGAAACTACTTCGTTTTACGACTGTATGCGAGAGCATCCCGATTTTGCAAAAAGCGTTTTTGAGGAGTGCGAGTATCTTGCACAGCAAAGCTTACCTCTAACCGCGAACACTCCTGTGAAAGCACTCATTTGGATGTTCCGAACACACTTTAAATAGGAGCCGATACTATATGTAAAAGCAACTAAACAACACAATCTGATTAACACCTAGAAACTGACTTCTTTGAGAATACCAGTCATTTTATTGCTTGCTTAGTGGGCGGCGGTGAGAGCGAACAATTTTATGATAAGTGATTAACCGAACTCGATAAAAAATCTAAAATCGTTCAACGGAGCGCTCACGCCGAAGTCTAAAATCTAAAATCTAAAATTAATTCCCTTTCCGATTAATTGATGGCCTGTCATCTACAACCGATCTCGCATCTACTACTATGGCTCATACTCAGTTAAACGACAGCCAGCAACATTGTCTGCAGCAAACTAAAGTTCCGACTTCCGAAAGAAGATTGAAAGCTGCTTTCAATCCGTCCACTTACAACTTGTCCGTCACCAGAAAACAGCTAATTGGACTGGTGGCTTTACAAACAATTTTGCCAGTTGGGCTAACAGGAGCAGCACTTTTGCTAACATCAGCCGTTGCAAACAATCAACTGCAAAATCAAGCAAAGTCAGAACTGAGCCTTAGTGAAATTAACTACAATCTCCAACTCGATCGCGCCGCCGACCGTTTGCAAAACTCCTCTGACCGCAAAACGATCGCCCAAACAGCCTTAGCTTACAACAGTGGGAAAAAAGTATCAGATTTGCAAAAATCTGTCAAGCAAATTCTAGAAAATCAAGTCAAAACAGGGGAAATAGACAGCGCGGCCTTAGTTGGAAAAAACAGGCAGATAGTGGTTAGCGTCAACCCCAACCAGAAGGGAAAAAGTTTTAAACTGCAAAAAATAGTCGATCGAGCATTTGGTGCAAAAAACCCAATTACGGCTACCGAAATCATTGCCAAATCAGAAGTTCAGGAACAATTGGGATCTTTGCCGCTCGGAAAGGGCGATCGACCTGTTCTCGTCCACTACGCAGCAATTCCCGTAAAAGATCCAAAAACTCAGACAGTGATTGCTGCCTTAGTGTTAGGAAAAATTATCAGCCAAACGTCGGCAGTTGCTAGCAGCGAAATGCTCAACTTACAGGGTGGCGGATATCAGGCTATTTACGCACCGCTGGCTGACGGCAAATTTGTCTTGGCAAGTTCGCAAGCAGTTACAAAAAAACAACAGTTACCAGACTTGCTGGCAGAAAAATCGCTGCTGAAATCTGCACTCGCCGCCGGCAAACCAGTCGCCGGAAACGTACAAATAGGCAGTCAAACTTATGCAGTAGCTGCCAAATCTCTTGGCAATTTAGCGGGAAAACCCGCAGCAATTTTAGTTCGGGGCATCCCCAAAACCTCGATCGCAACTTGGTGGGGCAACAACTGGCTGCTGGCAATGTCTGCGGCTGCCCTTGTCCCCTTCGCCTTAGGAGTTGCCGTCACTCGCCGGATTGCCAAACCCGCTAACTCAGATTTATCAACAGCAGACGGGAATTGGGCATTTAACTCCAGCGCCGAACCGCCGCAGCGATCGCGGACATTTGATATAATTTATGACAATTTAAATTTCGGCGAATTCCCCGATTTATTCCCTAAAAAATCGAGTTTAAACGGTAAATTAGCGGTCGATTTTCGATATAAAAAAAATCAGGGCGCTCTCCCGATCGCAAATCCCCAGATCCCGATCGCTTTCCAACCCCTAGAATTGTCCGAAAACTCCGTCTCAAACCAATGGCGGCAGGTAAATACAGAACTAGAAAAAAGCGCCATCGCCTTAAATCAAGTCCAGGAAGCTTGGCAAGACTTAAATCGGCTCAACTGGGAATTGCAGCCAGAAATACTCGATCACCAAAACACTCAAAAAGCCCTGCGAAAGAGCGAAGCACTGCTGCAAGCGATTTTAGACAACTCAACAGCAGTAATTTACATCAAAGACCTTGACGGAAAATACCTGCTCACCAACCGCCATTTTGACAATTTGTTCGACATCGCAAAAGAGCAAATAACAGGGAAAACCGACGGCGATATTTTTCCCCAAGACAAAGCAGCAGCCCTGCGAGAAAACGACCTGAAAGTTCTCGAATCCTCCTCGCCCCTAACCCTCGAAGAAATCATCCCTCAAGACGATGGCCCGCACACTTATATTTCTCTGAAATTTCCCCTCTGCAACTCCGAAGGTAAAGCTTATGCAGTCGGTACAATTTCTACAGATGTGAGCGATCGCAAACTTGCCGAACTCACCCTAGAAAAAGCCAAAGCAGAACTAGAAATAGAAGTCGAACAGCGCACCCTATTCCTCAAACAAGCCAACGAACTCTTGCGGTTTGAGCTCGCCGCCAGAGTCCGCGGCGCCATCACGGTTAGACAAATGACGGCTCAGGTAGCCCGACACGCCCGAACAGTTGACGGGATTCTGGGCGCTTCTCTTGACCTAATTTTTCTAGTAGATCGATCGGGAAAATACACCTATGTCAGCCGCACCGCCGCTCAAGCTGCCGGCATGAATCCCAGAGAAATGATTGGCAAAACCTGGCAGGAATTAGGCTGGTCGCCAACAATCATGCAGCGAGTTCACCAAGAATGCGACGGCATATTTGCCACAGCCGAGCCCAAGAAAGGCGAAGTAATTGTCCCCACGGCAAACTGGGGAACCCGCGACTACGAGTACATTCTCAGCCCGGTTTGTGCGACAGACGGCAGCGTCGAAGCGGTGGTGGCGACACTGCGAGATATCACCGAACGCAAAGACGCTGAGGAAGCGTGGCAGTTGGCCAAAGAAGCCGCAGAACTCGCCAACCGCGCCAAGAGTGCTTTTCTGGCAAACATGAGCCACGAGTTACGCACTCCCCTCAACGCGATTATCGGCTACAGCGATATGCTAGCGGAAGATGCCGAAGAGTTAGGCAACTTACAGGTTGTCTCGGATTTAGACAAAATTCGCACTGCTGGCAAACACTTGCTGCGGCTAATTGACGACATTCTCGACATTTCCAAAATTGAAGCTGACAAGATGGAGATTTACCTCGAAAGCTTCGATGTTGGAGGCTTAATCGAGGAGGTGATAACAACTATCAAACCGCTCATGGATAAAAACGGCAATACTTTGGAAGTATTGAGTTCTGCCAATGTCGGCGCGATGCACGGCGATTTGATGAAAGTGCGGCAGGTAATGCTGAATTTGCTCAGCAATGCTGCTAAATTTTCTGCTAATGGGGCGATCGTGCTTACTGTCGAAAGAATTACCAGTGAAGAATTAAAAAATAAATATCAACCGAGAGTTGCTCAAATGTTAATTTTGGATTCAGACTTTTTAATTTTCCGAGTGACGGACACGGGCATCGGCATGACACTAGAGCAGCAAGAGCGACTGTTCCAACCTTTTACTCAAGCGGACAATTCAACTACTCGCAAGTACGGCGGTACGGGTTTGGGACTGACTATTAGTCAGCGTTTTTGTCAGATGATGGGCGGTGATATTGAAGTTACTAGCGAGTTAGATTGCGGTTCTACTTTTACTGCTTGTCTGCCTGCTTCATTGTTTAAGCGATCGGAATTTTAACAACAATTATTGTCCCAGTTCACAGTAAGAACTGCAGCAATCAAAATTTATTTTGTGAATAGTAAATTACTCACTACAAATCTATTTTACCGGACTCGATATTAACAGATAACTTTTGTGAAAAATCGGCACTTAAAAATTCATGAATTACCAAAACTTTCGCCACAATAATCAAGTTTTCCGCCGCAGGCACGGCATTTTGACAAAAAGTTTATTTTTGTTCCTGATTGCGGGTTCTGCGTGCCTCGGAGCCTTGCTGTGTGAGGAATCTGCGGCTTTTTCCCAGGAGCCGATATGCCCTACTGGCAGCGCTGCTAATTTCCCGTCGCCCCCGCTTTCGCAAACCGAAAAAAGCGTGCCGAGTCTGTGGTTAGCTCAAAAACTCTTTGGCGGCAAATTGCTCGATCGCTGGTTTGTCGATCCCGGTAATGCTTGGGTAATTATCATAGTCAACCGCCAACTTTGGAGTTTGCTCGATTATATGGAACGCTATCAGTTTGTTAACCGCTTTGGCACTGTCGCCAACGATTATGGTTACAATGTGCGAGTTTGCAACCGTCAAGGCACTGCTTTGGCAGTTTATTCGTGCAAGGGCGATCGGCTTAGCTGTCGCATTGATTTAGAATCTCTCTCAAATCCGCCTATTCGAGGAGGGCGGAAGGAATTTTAGTAGGGTGCGTCAGAAGCGAGTTATTTTCTGGATCATCGATAAATCAAGAGCTGACGCACCGTGCATTTGAGCTGATAAATGCGGTTTGTAATACGTAGAAAAAAATGAAAAAAAACCTTGAGCTTCCGGCTGAATTAGAACCTTTTCGCCAAGAAATTGAAAGTTCAGAAAAGCCTGTTATCAAAATCACTTACGAACGAAAGGCGACTGATTTCTGGTCAAGCAAATTTGGCGGAGTGCCTTACTTGCCGAAAGGTTACGATTTTCCCAAGGATAGTGATGGAAAATATATGCACCTTTTGGCACAGCTCAATTTTGAGGAAATCTTTGCCCAAGTGCCATATTTAGCGCCTTTCCCCAAAAAAGGAATTTTGCAGTTTTATATCGGTGACACAGATTTGTATGGCATGGATTTCGACAATTTGGAGAACCAAAAAGATTTTAAAATATTCTATTTTTCCGAAACTGACACAAATAATTGTCAAACAGATTTTGCTTTTTTGTTGCATCAAGAAGTTAAGGGATTTTCACCTTTAAACTATAAATACGTGAATAATCCGCAAGAATGTTTGGCTTTACAGTTTAGTCCTGACTATGAGTGGGTTTGCCGAGAAGACTATCAAATTACTAACATTTTGGAGCCACAAAAAATTAAACAATTCTTTGATATAATGGAGGCAGATGATTACAAATTAAATGATTGGTATTATGATAATTTATACGACATTCACCATAAAATAGGGGGATACGGCTACTTTACGCAAACAGACCCTCGTGAGTATAGCCCGCAATACCAAGACCATAAAATTGTAGTCTTACACATGATTAGTGATGATGAAATTTGTTGGGGTGATGATGGAGTAGGCAACTTTTTGATTCGTGCTAAGGACTTAGAAAAATTAGATTTTTCTCAGGTGATTTATAATTACGATTGTTATTGAAATTAAAATACTAACACTTTCCGCTCCTGCTGTTTTGTTTGTTATTTCACTGCCGTTTGTTGCTTTGCTACACACACAAGGCTGGTGACTGACGAACCCTACGGTTTAAGGTGCGTCAGTTTTGATGATTTTCTCGGCGCTTGTGGGCTGGTGACTGACGAACCCTACATTTTAACTTCTCACTACTTGCCTAGTTTCTTGCCAGAGCGATCGATATTGGGCAATCCCCGCATCCCCAAAAGGCAGCATAAAGTCGCTAGCAGCAAGAATCTTAGCATCCGGCAATAACACAGAATTAGTGCGAACAGCTTCCGGCAAATCTTCGGGTTTCATGCCGACAATTATCGGCGAACTAGCCTTAGCCAGCAAAGATAATTGAGGAGCAACCCGAGGCTGCAAGCAAAAATCAATCCATTTTTCCACTAAAGAAACTGGATTCCCTGATGCTGGTTGTACCCACAAATCCGTCCAAAGTGCAGTTCCCGAAACCGGAACTACTAAAGCAATATCCTTTTGAGTTTGCAGCAGCGGCAGCAAGTCCCCAGATGAACCTACGGCTAACCAAGTATCGCCTAAAATTAATGGTTGCAGGTAAGCGTCAGAACTATAAACTTTAACTTGCTGGTGCAGATTTGCGAGTTCTTTTTTAAGATTTGGGACTTGATCTAATTGCTGCGTATTGTAAGATTTGCCGAGTTTTTTTAATGTTAAACCGATAACTTCTCTGGGACTGTCCGGCAGAGAAATTCGATCGCGCAATTCGACTCGCCACAAGTCTTTCCAATCTGTCGGAGTCCACCCCAAAGCCTTAAATTTGTCGGTTCGATAGGCAATTACCGTACTTCCCCAACGGTAAGGTGCAGCCCACACTTTACCTTGAGGATCTAATTTACCCTCATCGTTGCGCCTGACGAGTTTTTGCCATCTTTCGGGCAATTGTGGCCAATTAGCAAACTTAGCAGGATCGATCGGCTGAATCAATTTTTGCCTAATTGCCAAACTCAGCCAGTAATCTCCCAACATCACCAAGTTAGCTTGATTTTTTGATTCGGGAACCCGTTTCCACTCCTGCAACAGGGCGAATAATTCTTTTAATTGTGCTTCTTGCGTTACCTGCAAAAGCGGAGACGGTTGTACATCCCGGCTAAATTTGCTTACCAGTTGGGCCGGAATACCGTTTTTGAGCGATCGAATTTTGAGAATCGGCTTCGAGTCGCACCCTGCCGCCAATTGACTTAAAGTTAGGGTGGCGGCCCCCAATAGCAAAGACCTTCGTTTCACCTGTGAATCCGCTTTTCTAAATATTGACCGATCGTTTTGTGTTCTACATCCCGGGAAATAATTGTTTGTCGAGTCCGGTAGTTGGCGCCGATTTTGTCTTATTTCTTCCTCAAACACAGAGCCATTGTACTCGGTTCTGCTGCAAAGAGAGTTTGTTTGGCTCTTGCCCTGATTTTACCTTCTAACTTGTCGATCGAGCTTTCCGATGCCGAAAACTCCCTCAACTTAACGCCTAATTTCTCTGCTGCAAGTTCCTTTGAGGCAGTTTTGCTCGCCAGCCGGGTCGATCGACCGCATCTGTGTTACATTTTTTAATATAACGAAACAACGAGAGCGCTGCCATCTGCAGTTGGATGAGGCTTTTCACACAACCGAAGTAAAAAAATATTTTTAAATCGGCGACAGCTTAATAACTAAAAAAACTAAAAATTCATTCATCTGAATCCTGAAAGCACTGGCGAGAGCGCAGTCAATCTAATAGGACGCTCTGCGATCCGACTCTCAGAAACCCGACGTTTTAGCTCTGATTGAAGGTTTGAACTAAGTATGGGGGTTAACCCACCCGGTTCCTGTGTCCAAGACTATCTAAAATCTAAAATCTAAAATCTACAATCGACTCACGAATGGCGAGCGATTATCTTCAAGCTGCCTCCCTAAATCTACCGTCAGGATTGGGAACACAACAATTACGTCAAAAATTAAATAATTTAGTGATAAATCCAAGTTATCTAAAGATTTACCTAAAATGTAAAGATATTAAGTTACGAGCCAAAGGATGATTGTATGGAAGCGCTCCGCCAGCAAGTTACAGTATTGAGCCAACAAGTCGAGGCCCTCTACAAACTCATAGAAAACCTCAATGAAAAGCTCTTGGAGTCTGCCAAGGAGACGAAGCTGACCCAGCAACAGAGAAACGATCGCTCTGGAACGGTAGGAAATAACCAAACCTCGCCCTATCAAAGCTACAGCAGTCTCGACGGCCTCCTCGAACACAAGGACATACTGTTAGATGACAGCTACTTCGACAAGAATTCTCAAAGCTTGGAAAAAGAGCTGAGCGCAGAGATTCAAATCCAGCGTTTAACAGCTCAGCTAACAGCAGCTTACAATCGAATTGCCGCCTTGGAAGAACAGTTGCTCTCCAAAAGAATGCACTCGCAACATCTAGGCGGGCCTAATTAAATATTGCTAGCGGGGATTGGGTACTAATCAAAAAAAAATACAAGTTGCGTTGATTTATGCTCGTCTACTTATAGAGTTATTGCAGAGAGTTTTTCGCGTCGGGAATTAACAGGAAGAATACTGCATGAAAGCGAGATATTGTGTAGAAATAGGAAGGCTATTTCTTTGGTGAACAAGATTTTTTTGACAAACCGCAGAGGGCGCAGAGGACGCAGAGAGATAGAAGAAAGAGAAGAAAGAGAAAAAAGAGAGAAGTTCACAAATCCGGCATCGATTCTTATAACTCAATACGCTTGGGTTAGTGCTAAAAACAGATCCTGCGTAGGTTGGGCCCGTGGAACGAACCCTCCGTTTCACTCCGCCCAACATTTTCGCTACAATTTTCCTTAACTGAACCGTATTGTCTTATAACTATCTACTTAATGTTTAATCTCACAGCGCGAGGCTAAAGCTTCAACAGCGTGGAGGAGTTGAGTTGGAGTCCAATTTGCAGTCAACCCACTGGCGATCGCACACGCTCCCGCACCGACACCTTCCTTAACATAGCCGCGATCGTAAGCTTGCAGTTGCGCGTAGCGAGATCCAGTAAAACTTAGCTGCGCCGCCAACAGAGGTACACCGCCGATCTCATTAGCGAGTCCTACAGTGTCTCCTGTAGGGTCTTCGGCCACCCAGCGCGTAGTCCCCACCGCAACTTGTTTGGGACGCCATACTAGAGCATATTCACGGGCTAAGGCTTGCATCAAAGCGTACACTGCCAGCATTTGCGTACCCCCAGCCAGAAGCACCCCGCAAGTCTGACTCGCGGCGATCGCCATTGCAGCCACCGCTATTTGCATCGGATCGCCCACCGCCGCTACCAATTCTAGGGGAGTGCTGTTTTGTCCGCCAATTTTCCACTCAGCATTATTGAGTCCCGCTGTCACCGCCGCCAATTTTTGAGCGTGATTGCAGCGAGGATGAGAACTATTAACTTTGCCCGCCGCTGCAATACCCAAACCCATTAACACGCCCAAAGCAGTAGTCGTTCCCCCAACTACGCACTCCCCTAAAATTAAATAGCTGCCATTAGTTTGAGCAGCCAATTTTGCTCCCCAAATTAATCCTTGTTCGAGCAAATGTTTGACTGTTTCTAGTTCTAAAGCATTCCCCGAAATCAGACACTTTGCCGGAGTGCCGCCCAAGTCAATTGCAGGTACGGGAGGTGGGAGGGGCAAACCAGCATTAAATAGATAAAGCGGAAGTTCCAAAGCTTCGACTACAGCGCGAGATATGAGTACCGGTGATGCACCCGCCTCTAGGGGTGGCAAAGGATATTGGGGCGACGGTTGAGGGCCGTTATACAAAAATTCTGCATCGGCTAAACAAGTAAATTGTCGATCGTGCGGGGTTGCGCCTGCTGCTGAAATCCCCGGAATTAAGCCAGTAGCGGTAAATCCTAGCACGCAGGCAAATATCGGTTTTCGTCCCCGATAGCGATCAAGCCACCGCTGGCCCTGTTCAATTTCTGTATAAATACCAATCATAAATTAGTCATTAGTCATTAGTCATTAGTCAGTAGTCATTAGTCAGTAGTCATTAGACCTCTCCAATAATTATTGTGGAACAGGCATCTTGCCTGTTCAAGACTTGCTTTTCAGGAGAGATGTATTAGTCATTATTCATTAGTCATTAGTCATTACTTATTTAGTAGCAATTAGCAATGCCCCAATGCCCCATGCCCGATGCCCGATGCCCAATAACTACTCTTCATAATCGATCAAAACTTGCACCCAGCTTGGTGGCCGCGGAATTGGATTTCCCAAACGATCTAATAGCAGCAAAGCTACTAAATGCACTACAAATAAATAAACAATATTGTTAACCAAAATCATCCCGGCGGCGATCGCCCCAATGGTGTTCAAACTCGGTACATTAAGCCAGCCCAGCTTCACAAACACCCATTCCACCATCTCTGTTACCTGGGCGGTTACGTAAACCCATAAATCTTGACCCACCAACGCTGACAGCAGCCAAAACCGAAAAAAGAAGCCTACAGTACCAATTACTGCACCCACACTAACAGAGAGTGACCAACTCGCTTTGCGCCTCCAAAGTCCTCCCAGCGCAACTCCCATAATTCCAAAAGGCATCACGTATAAAATGCTCCGCGTCGGGCCCATCAGTACCGACAGCAGCAAACCCGATACCAAAGCTGCCATCCAAGCTGCTCGGTTGCCCCAGCGCAAGTAAACCAGGGCGATGGGTATCGGAAAAAAAACCCGCAGCAAAGGCCCCAGCGGAAAGTAATAATTTACCAGCCAAATTAAGCTAGCGGTACTTGCCAAAAAAGCCGTTTCTACCAGCCTTAAAGGTGCTTCCCCAGAGACGCGCTTCCCCAGATCGGGATTTGTACGATCGCCCGCCATGGCTGCAATATCGGCGGTTTGCGACTCGTTATTTGTACTGGGTAAACTACCCGAATTAGACGCAGCATCTGCTGACAAAAAATCACTCATCCGATTTTAGATTTTAGATTTTAGATTTTAGATTTTACGGGACTTGCGCTCCATGCGGCTGATTCCCGATTTTCCGATTTTAGATTTTAGATTTTAGATTTTACGGGACTTGCGCCCCATACGGCTGATTCCCGGTTGCACTGTTTGGATGCCTCGCCGCCAAATTTAATATTGCTCCCAGAAACCGGGTTTAGGTAGGAACGCAAGTCTTATTTTAGATGGGTTTTCTCAGCCTAAATTTTCAGCAGCATTATTTTTCAATTTTGGCTTCCTGGATTACCAAAACCGAACAAGATGCGTGGTGAACGACATAATTGCTGACGCTGCCGAGGAAAGCTTCTGTAAACCCCGTGCGGCCACGCCTCCCCAACACTATTAAATCTGCGCCCCAATTTTCGGCGGATTTACAGATACAATGCCCCGGATCGCCGTCCATTTTGCAGTCAAATTCCACCTGCAATCCTTGTTTTGCTGCGGCGTCGCAGTAATTTTTCAGCAAACCCGAAGCCTGTTTTTCCTCCCTTTCGAGTCGCAAACGTTGAGCTTGATAAGCTTGATCCATTAACTCGACATTCATGCCCAAATCTACCGGAATTGGCACTGCCGTCTCCCCCATGGTGCTGACAGTAACGCAGTTAAATAGCATTACCTGGGCGCGATCGTTCAGAGCTAATTCTAAAGCTTGAGTGAAGACCCGGTGGCCCAGTTCAGAATCATCTAAGGCGGCGAAAATTTTCTTAAAACTCACAGCTTTACCTCCTGCGGGAAATCATTCATATCCGTTAGTTAACAGAGATTGCTTTTGAATCTAATTCAAATTAGCAATCTCTGATACTTCTAGACTAACAGACGCTCTAAGGCGTGCAGGTCGGGAATGCACAAAACGTCACGTTCGCGCTGAATAGTTCCTTTTTTTTCCAGCTTGCTCAGCACTCGCGTTACTGTTTCGCGGGCCAGCCCGCTGAGGCTGCTTAATTCTCTGTGTGGCAGGTTCGGTATTTCTGTACCTCCTGTTTCCAGGATTTTTTTGCCTTGCCCCTCTGCCAAAAATAAGAGAATATCTGCTACTCGCGAGGTACTGTCGGACTCTCGCAAACGCAGGCGGCGGTTGACTTGTCGCAGGCGACGGGCCATCAGTTGAGCTAGCCGAATGCCTGCTAACGGCTCGGTATGAATAAGCTGCACAAAATCCTGAGATGGCATATTGCCGATCAGTGTCGGGGCTAGGGTGATCACATCTGTCGATCGCGGTGCTTCTTCGATCGCGGCCATTTCCCCGAATAATTCTCCTTTCCCTAAAATATTCAGTGTTACTTCTTTTCCGTCTAGGTTGTAGGTGCGAATTTTCACCCAACCATCCAATATAAAATACACTGATGTTCCCCAGTCATTTTCGAGTAAAATCACTTGATTTGACGGATGACTGCGGGTAACGATGTGGACAGTTGCTCTCTCGATTACAGGATCGGGTAATCCTGCAAAAAAAGGAGTAGAAACTATCAATTGATTTATATTAGAATTCGGATCTCGGGTGTTAAAGCGGTCTTCCATGAGGCCATCATTTTAATTTATGCGCTTGAGCTGCGCTGGGCAGTTACAAATAGCTTGCAGCCGAGTCATTCGATTTGAGATTCAAGATTTGAGAAACAAGGAGCTAAAATCAAGGATCTAAAATCGGCAATTTTACCTCTAAAGTTTTGCGGTCAAAGGCTCAATATGGGAATTAATAGCCTCAAGCTCTGATTGGGAGCTAGAAACTAAAGAATATACCATAATTTTTTAGATATATACCACTGAGCAAATTTTATCAACAAAATTTTAGCAATGTGGCAAACGACTGAGCCGATCGAATTACCTTTGAAAGCACTTCGCGAAGACAAGCTTAACACTGCTGAGAGATTTGTTGTCACTCGGCCCTGCTGTCGAGAAGGCAAAATCCACGAGTACAAGCCTGCAAGCACGGTAGACAGATCCCAAATCCAAACTACCTAGAACCAGGCTAATGTCAGCACGAGCGGCAAAATCCACAGCCATTGCGAGCCTAAAGACCGGCGCTCTTGGCGAGCCAAACCCACCCACTTCCCAGCAAACTTTTCTGCTACCCCAAGATTATTGTACCATTAGTATCTAGCCATGAATACAGATAATAGGCTATAATTAAAGGTTACTCAAATCCAGTATACGGGGACAATCCCGAATCTCGGTATCCCAAATCGCAAATTGTTTGAGGTTTTTTCCAAGTCGCTGAAAAATGAACAGACACTGGCGCGCCACCATGCTCATGAAACTCGCGGTGACAGTGTGCGGCCCGCCGTTCAAGCAGGTGAAGGCAAAAGTTCGTCGGGCTCGCAGCTATTCCGAGCAGGAATCAGCCTCCGGGCAGGGAAACTCGCCCCTGAGTCGCAGAATTTGAAAGCACTTGGAATTGATAGAAGCGGGCATTTGGTGCGGAAGTACCGACTAACCTATCATAGGCAATAGAAGCGCTCCGAAGGCAAAAGGTTAATTAACAGTTGTCAGAAAATATTAGTAAATTATTGACGGACTCGCATTCAGATTATTCTATCTATTGGCATCGCTGCCACCTGACTTCCGTCTTTTGTCGGTAAAGTTTCCCCCAAGCCGCATTCCCAGAGGTTCCGCCCTTGAATTCTCAGAAGTACAAAATTCAAGCACTGATTGCTGAGATAGACGAGGTACTCAGCAAGCCCGCACCCCGATTGCCTTGGACGGGTTCTCTTGATACTGTCCACCAGCGCCAACTTTTAGAGCGAGTTCGCGCTTATCTGGTTTCCTCAGACTCAAAGCTAACGGCCCCAAAGGCCCCCACCCGCCCAAATGTCCGCCCGCAACCAGTTCCAGTACCCAAAGTGCCTCTGCCCGCCCCTGGCCCCTCAGCAGCAGAGCAAATCATGCTTGCCGTAACCGGAGAAATCAGCAACCTGCGTTCCAACCTGACAGGGCCGCTCCAAGAAGACATAGAAGCTTTGCGGCAAGAGCAGCAAGCTCTAATTCAAGAAATCAAACAGCTAGAAGCAAAACGGCAGCAGCAACAATCCCTAGCTCAGCAACAAGCCAACCAACAGCAAATTATTGCTGAATTCTTGCAGGTACTGACTGGTCGCTTGGAAGAAACCTTGGCTAGCGATTTCTCCCAAATTCTCAGTTCCCTAGAAAATCAGTTATTGCAAAGCATCTCAGCACCATACTCTTTGGGCAGTGCGCCTGATGAACAATCGGCTATTGACGTAACACTTAACCGACAAACCTCAGAAGAACACCCGCTGCTGACGCCGGGTCAGAGGTTGGAGCAAATGCAACTTTTCCAATCTCATGCTGACAGTCTGCTGATGAGTCTCGATTCTAGGATGGCTATCGTGTTCGAGGCTTTGCAAGCAAATCTGCAAAGCTATCAAGCTTCCTTGAGACAAGAACTCGAAAATATGTACGGTTTGAGCCAGCAGAGCGAGGCGATGTTCGCGGCTTTGGTCAACCACTTAGCTGCACAGTTGGGGCGAGAAGCTTCATCCTACGTTCAACAGCCGATCGATTTAGCAAATAATCTCGAAACCGTCACCCCAACAGCAGCCGATAAATCTCCTGTCGCTCCAGCCCCTTCAAATACTGCGTTCGAGCACTCAGCCGCAGAGAGTCAGACGGGAGACTCGGTGCAGGAAATTCGCACCGGCGAATTCGGAGAACAAGACAGATTTCCCTACGCCGGTACAGAAATTTCTCCGCAATTCAGACAGTTGAGGCGCGATCGTGACCGCATTCAAGCCCCAGGTTTGCTCCCGGAGTTGGAAGATAATTTGTTGGGTTCTACCGCCGAAATATCTCGAAATGCAACTCGGTTTACTGGCGGTGAATTGCAGAACAATTTAACAGAAACCGAAGAAGAGATTGAGGATTTGTATGCAAGTTTGTTTGCGGGAGAAGCGGTTCCTGAAGTAAAATTAGAAATCGAAATTTTTCCGGTAGAAAATAATGTAATTGAGACCAAAAGTGAAGGTTTAGAATATCAAGCGACGACGGATCAGGAAACTGCCGAATCGCTAAAAATAACCGAAGATTTGTTTATAAATCTGCTGGATGAAGGCGAATCCCTGGAAGAGACTTTAGTAGATGAAGATTCAGACTTTGTAATGGGGAATTCTGTAGAGTCTCTAACTTTAGATAGTGCAGATTTATTTGAACCGCAAGTGGCAACAGTACCTCAAGTTTCAGAAGCACTACCCTCAACCGCTGAGGTGCAACTTGACGGGGACGATCGAGAAAATCTAGAAATGCGTCAAAACCAAGGCGAGCAGTTCGGCGCTACAGTCCCTCAATCAACAGCTTTGCCGTTGAGAACGCCTGGAGAAATTAGCCCTCACCGACCCAGCGCTACCCCCGCTGTGCCAAGTGCCGGTGACGTTCAAACTGGCGAGTTCGACTCATCCTCGCAGCGGCTCGATGATGGGTACATCCAAGCTTCGCCGGATGAGGATTTGCTGCCGGTCGAGGCATTAGAAGATGACCTCGATCGAGCTCTCAATTTGGACAACAATACTCTGGAACTTTTGGAGGCAGACCTCTACAATCTGGAGGGATTGGAAAATACTAGCTTCGGGCGATCGAATTTCTCAGTCGCTAACAGCTTGGATTTATCGGCGAGTTCCCCCGAAGGTATTGCAAACAATCCCTTTGCGGAGGCAGCAGAGGAAGAACTCGGCACGCTGGAGGATTTGTTCTCCGATGTGTTGGAACTCTCCTCTGATGATGAACCCTTTGTTTTGGAAGATGAACTTGAGGATGATTTGTTTGCTGAGGAAGACGAATCGAATTTGACGCTAGACGAGATTTTGGCTAGTTTGACCGAGACCGATCGACCTTTGACTGATTCTCCCCCTCCAGAAACTGCCGAAACTAACGAACTGCGATCGAGTCCTCCAGAAAGTCAAAAAAAAAACCTAATTTCGACAGAGAGTAAAGCAGCAGTTGTTGAGGGGAAGACTGATTTTAGCGAGTTTGCCGGAACACAGCAGCAAGACTCGGCTGGGCATTCTGCAGCAGGTGCGATCGCCCCATCCCCAGAACGCCTGAATTCTAGCTGGTATTTGGGCATTGATTTCGGTTCCAGTGGGCTGTCTGCGGCTTTGCTCGATCGTACCAGCGGGCAGTTGCACCCGATTTACTGGGAAGCTTCGCAGGCTGAGGCTTGGGCAGCAGACGCCAGTTATCGGATTCCCTCGGCTGCGGTGCTGGCCCAAACAGCCCCAGGGAGCTCAGGGTCAGAGGTGACAGTCAGGTCGGTGGGATTCCGACCCCAGGCTTTGGCTGCAGGAGAATTTTTACTGGAAAATTTTAAATTGCCTTTAAAGGTGGGCATTCCTTATCAGCGGGAGGCTGCTGGGATGTACGAACCGCTGTTGCAGTGGTCGCCCTTGCAGGCTTTTTCGATCGCCTTGCCGCTGCAATGTGTGCGGGCACTGCTGGCTACTTTGAATCCGAGTTTGCGGGGACAAAAATTTGACGGATCGGGGGAAGTTTCGGATTCTGCACCAAGGGCGATTTTTGCAGGATTGCCAGTTTCCAATTTAATCTGTAGGGCTTCGGGACTGACGCCAGAAACTCTCGATGCCGCGCTTTTAGACTTGCAGGGTGTAATTTTGGGGACTCCGGCCGACTGGTCGGATGTTTATCGGTTTAATCTGCGGGAGGCTGTTTTGGGCGCGTCTCTGGTGGCTTCTGGTTCGCAAATTTTTGTGGTGGAAGATGCGATCGCCACTTTGCTTGCTGCTGTAACTCCTGTGAAAAATGGCATGGAAGTCGAGTCGTCAGCCGTGGATTCTGCTAAGGGCACTGAAGAAGCTGCACCGCTGACAGTGAATGCTTCGTCTTTTAGCGGGGGAACTTTGATTTTGAATGCGGGGGCGGCGACGGTGGAATTAGCTTTAGTTGAGTTGCCGTCGAATCTTCAAGATTTAACTCGTGCTGATTTTACTTGCCAGAGTTTTGGTTTTGCGGGCGAGGCTTTCGATCAGGATATTATCTGTCAGTTGTTGGTTAAAAATGAAACTTGGGGAATGTCGATCGATTTGCCACGTCCGGGGCATCCAGATTTGCCAAGCCGCTATCAATTGCAGCAGCGGTTACAAGGTTCTGCTTTTGGCCTGCAATTGTTAGAGGCGGCAAGGCAAATAAAAGTTATTTTGCAACATCAAAAAAGTTTTGCTTTGGATATTGGTCAGCAGCATTGGGATGTGAATCGCAAAGACTTGGAAAGTCTGGTTTTAGTGCCTTTTGTGCAGCAGTTGAACCGTGAATTGAATGCTTTGCTCAGCCGCGCGGGAATGTCGCCGGCGGGGATTAATCAGGCGATTTGTGCGGGGGGTATGGGTGCTTGGCCTGCGATCACCCGCTGGTTGCGCCAGAAGCTGCCGAATGCGATCGTGGTTCAAGACCAGGAATTGCAGGGCGATCGGGATATTTTTGAGATTGACAATTCTGGATTAAATTCGGTATCTCAAAGTACAAATTTTTCCCAAAAATTTGGTCGAGTTGCCTGCGGGTTGGCGAGTTTGGCTCTATATCCTCACATTTTGGATGTGTCGCAGCAGCAGTACAGCGACTTTTTTCTACTGTGGGAATTAATGCAGGTTTTGGGTGAGGAAACTTTGAGCTTTCAGGAAATTTTGCAGTTGTTGGAACGTCAGGGCGTGAATACCCGCACCTGCGAACCCCGGATTTTGCGGATTTTGGAAGGAAATTTGCCGGCGGGACTTGTGCCTGCGGAGGAAGATTTCATGCTGTTGGCCGAGGAGTCGAGACAAAATCCTGATTGGGAAGCAATTTTGGCTGAGCCGCTTTTCTTTGAAGATGTCTCACGGGGTTATCGTTTGAATCTCGAACACGCCTTTGTTGTCCGCGAATATTTAGCCAAACTCGCCTCTAGCAGCCAGCAAAAATTGTTAGAGCCGCTAACACTTGCTTGGGATGTTCGCACCGATATTTATCGCTAAACGGCAAAAAACCTGGTTTCTCAGTAGAATCCTCCCTGTCTTTCGGGAAGAGTCCTAGTCGAAACCAGGTTTTTTTGCGTCCAGGACTAACATTTTTCTGTAAATTTACGTAAGTTTACATAAACTTTATACGTTTTTATAAAAAATACATAGAAACTTTATAAAAGTGTGATTGGTTTTTAAAGATTGTGCAAAGCTGAGCATTTCAGCTTCCGCAGATTTGGGATGGCTCATAAAATAGACGTAAGAGATCGTTAAAGTTGAGAGAAATCCTATGAAATTTCCGATGGGTGCCTCGTCGAAATCATCATTATCAGAAATGCTGTCCTTATTTTTTCAAGAATTTACTTACAAAGTCTCTGTATCAAAACAACAACATCACCGATCCGTAACGAGCAAGGTAAAACGGTTAATCGATATTTTGGGCTCGCTGCTGGGACTGGCAATTGCTGCTGCGGTGGCGGTGCCGGTGGCAGTGGCGATGCTGTTGGACAATCCGGGCCCGCTGCTTTACAGTCAAGTCCGCTGCAGCTTCCAAGGGCGACATTTCAGAATATGGAAATTTCGATCGATGGTTGTCGGTGCAGAAAACCTCAAACATTTAGTTAGGAACCAAGCCAAGGGTCACATTTTTAAGAATGAAAATGACCCGCGAATTACCCGCGTCGGCCGCTTCTTGCGGTGCACGAGTTTGGACGAGTTGCCTCAATTCTGGAACGTGTTAGTCGGCGACATGAGTTTGGTGGGAACTCGACCGCCCACTCCCGATGAAGTTGCTGCCTATGACGATTTTCACTGGCAACGTTTAAATGTCAAACCCGGTATGACTGGGGAGTGGCAAGTCAACGGACGGTCTGGAGTTAAAGACTTTGACGAGATTGTACTCATGGATCTCGACTATCAGCGCAAGTGGTCTGTTGTCTACGACATCACTCTGATTTGCCAAACAATTTGGGTTGTCTTCAGTAAAAACGGTGCGTGTTAATAGACTTGCTGTTTTGGGGTGTTTTTGGATTTTAAATTTTAGGAAAAAACAGGGGATGAAATAGTAGGAAACGGATTAAATATATGTTAATAGAATTAGCGATTGGTGATGCTTACGGTGCGGGTTTTGAATTTGTTGACCAGCAGACGATCGAATTGTACAACAATCTCAACGGCTACATCAAGCATCCCCGTCACGATATCCAGCCTGGATGTTACACGGACGATACGCAGATGAGTTTAGCCGTCGCAGAAGCTATCGTCAGCCGAGAACCTTGGACACCGGAACTTTTAGCCAGCAAATTTGTTGCAGCTTTTCAGCGCGATCGGCGATTTGGTTATGCTGGTAAATTTTACAATTTTTTGCTACAAGTTCAAGACGGAAAAGAATTCTTAGAAAAAATTCACTCCGCTAGCGATAAAAGCGGATCTGCGATGCGAGCCGGGCCCATTGGGGTTTTTCCTACTATTGAAAAAGTCATCGAAAATGCTACCATTCAAGCTGCAATTACTCACAACACTCCTGATGGAATTAAAGCAGCTATAGCGGCCGCTTTGATGTCCCATTACTTTATTTATCAGCTAGGTTTAAAGAAGAATTTGGGAAATTTTCTAGAAAAGCACGTAGCTGGTGAATGGTCGATACCTTGGCAAGGACAAGTCAGCGTTAAAGGTTTAGTCTGTGTTAGAGCAGCTATTACTGCTGTCATGCGAAATGATAGTATGAGCAAACTGCTCCAAGATTGCATTGCCTTTTCTGGAGATGTGGATACAGTAGCCACTATTGCTTTAGCGGCTGGTTCCTGTAGCAGTGAAATTGCCCAAGACCTGCCAGAAAATCTGGTACAAGGATTAGAAAATCAATCTTACGGCCGAGATTATATCATAGAACTGGATCGGCAGTTAATAAATTGCAGGAGCGACTTCTGATTTCTTCCTGATATCTGTTACATCCGTTAAATCCCTTACACTGCGCGTTGCCGAACTTCTTGCTATTATGAATTTGCCTAATTTGATTACGTTTTCTCGCTTGCTGGGAGTGCCTTTTCTGCTCTACGGTTTGTACGACCCAAGCGCGCAAAGTCGCTGGATTTGCACCGCAATTTTTGTTGTAGCTGCGGCTACTGATTGGCTGGACGGCTATTTGGCTAGGAAGCTGAATCAAATTACAGATTTGGGAAAGTTTCTCGATCCTTTGGTGGATAAATTGTTGGTTCTCGCGCCGCTTTTGGTATTGATTGAGTTGGGGAAAATCCCGGCTTGGGGAGTGTTTTTGATTTTTGGTCGGGAGTTGACAATTGCGGGGTGGCGTGTTAATAAAACTACGATTTCGGGAGCTAATATTTGGGGCAAATTGAAGACGGTGAGTCAGATTGTGGCGATCGCACTTTTAATTGCTCCTCTGTCTGAAGCGTGGAATTTTCCCACATTAATTGCTTTTTGGGTTTCTGTAGCTTTAACTTTGATTTCTGGCGCTATTTATCTGTGGCCGGAAAAGACTGCTGAGGACAAGTAAATCGGTTTTATTTAAACCGCAGATGAGCGCGGATGAACGCAGATAAAAACTTCGATATATTTGTAGGGACACGGCATTGCCGTGTCCTAGCCGCAGCTTAATAATGACTCCCAGATTTCCGGTAGTGCACCGCTGTCACTCCGTCATTCTTGAGCAAATGACCGTTTTCAATTGCCGCATAAACTACCCAGTGATCCCCGCATTCCATCCGACTTATCACTTCGCATTCGAGATAAGCTAGAGCCTCAGTCAAAACCGGACAGCCGTTGCTAGCTTCCATTGTTTCGACTCCGGCAAATCTGTCTTCTCCCGGAGCAAAGTTTTTCATGAAATACTTCCGCAACTGTCGCCCTTCTGCTAAGATATTGAGCACAAATTTATCTCCGGCGTACATCAAAGCTTCGATCGATCGATCTTTCGCCACCGCAATCGTCACACCGGGCGGATTAAACGTTGCTTGCGACACCCACGAAGCCAGCATCGCACTGGCTACCTCCCCCCGCTTCGCCGAGAGTACGCACAGCGAACCAACCAATCTCCCTACTGCTTGTTCAGTGCGATCGCTCCCCGCTGCTAACTGCGGTTTCGGCGCCCGCAATTTTTGCGATCGAATCAAAGCTTGAGCAAAATCCGTTCCCGCTTCTTTGCACTCGTGAATTGTCGCCGCCGTCGGCTTAAATTTAGCTCGAATCGGCTCAAATCCAATTCGATAGCCAGCATCTTTTAGCTTGTTTTCCACTAAGTCGATCGCCTCTCCACTCCAGCCAAAAGAACCGAAAACCCCCGCTAATTTGCTCTTAGTTGCGGTAGATAAAACTATTCCCAAAGCAGTTTGAATTTGCGTCGGAGCGTGTCCTGCTAGCGTGGGAGTTCCGATGATAAATCCCGCGCATTTTTCGATCGCCTCTTGAATTTCTCCCGGTTCGGCAAATTCGCAGTTGATACTTTCCACCGCAACGCCGGCTTTAGTAATTCCTTTGGCGATCGCCTGGGCTAAAGTAGCCGTATTTCCGTAAGCCGAAGCATAAATCAAAGCAACTGTCAAGTCTTTTGAATTTTGTTGCTGGCTCCATTCCCGATACAAATTGCTCAGTTCATTAAGGCCGTAACGGACGATCGGGCCGTGACCGGGAGCATAAAATGCTGTGGGTAAATCGGCGAATTTATCCATTGCCGCCAGCACTTGTTTTGCCTGAGATGCGTGCAGGGAATCGTAATAATAGCGCCGATCTTCGCTGTAAACGCTCCAGCCTTCATCGAATACTTGGTCGCCGCAAACGTGAGCTCCAAATAGTTTGTCAGTGAACACGATTCGAGTTTCCGGATCGTAGGTGCAAAGTTCATCAGGCCAGCGAGGAGTCGGAGTCGCGATGAATTTTAAGGCGTGACCTTTTCCTAAATTAAGAGTTTCTTCTCCCCGAACTATCATAATGTTTAATTCTTGGTCGGGAAAAGCAGCTCGTAAACTAATTGCGGCGGGATTCGTGCAAACCAAAGCTACTTGAGGAGCTAAGTCTAACAGAGCTTTAATTGTGGTTGCTCTGTTAGCATTGAAATGACCCAAAATTATGTAATCCAGCTTGGTCAAGTCCACCCGTTGCTGCAAAAATTCCAGGTAATTTTGAGTAAAAGATTCCCCCGGCGGGTCGAACAAAGCAGTTTTGTCAGCTTGAATAATATAACTGTTGGCTGTCGTACCCTTTTGCAGCGAATACTCGACTTCAAATTTGAGTCTGTCCCAAGTGCGCGATCGCACAATAAAAGTATCGAGTGCGATCGGGATAAACTGCACATCGCGGGGTTTGGCATCGGATGCGAGTCTAGGAGTCAAAGTGTTAGTCATTAATTGCACCTATGAGAAACTGAACTACAGAACTTCTTTTGATTTCGTGCCAAAACTTGGTATCTACAATGTCAAACCTTGCACCTCGATCCTGTAGATTGGTATCCAGGTCAATCAGAAATTCCCTGGTTGTCAAATCATCCCCAATTTGGATAAAGCTCACTCCAATTTCTTCATCTTTATCTATCGTATTGGCCGCACTTACAAGAATTTCGGCAACAGCAGCAGTATTTTCTGGTTTTTGATCTAGGACTGCAACAATTATTGCTCCGTTCTTCCCTTTGGCATTTGGTTTGCTTGCGAAATAATCACTAAAAGTTGCTTTCAGAGCTTCTTCCAAATTAATTGCAGTCGGGTTTTCTGAATCCGGTTCCGTATTTTGTCGCTGCAAAATTTGAGCTAACCGGGCAACATTTGAATTTTTATACTTCCACATAGGAGTAGAAGCTTCGTAAAGGGTGATGCCGTCGCTGTCAAATTCCTGACATTTTTTTGCTAAGTCGATCAGAGATGCCTGTGCTTCTACCCAATCCTCGTACCAAGGATGGTGAGGGTCTCTGCTGGCATCGCTTCTGGCAATAATAATTGTGTAATCTCGGTCTTCTAAAAGATTGGCAGGCATTGGCAATTCCTAAAAGTGAAGATGGAAATGCAAAAGGTAAGAAAAGGCTTATGGCGAACCGTAAGTTTAGCTGCAGGTAAGCTTCGCCATAACCACCCTACGTTGAGAGTTTTTGCGTAGGTAAGGTGCCGCATAAGCACCCCAACTTCCTACCTAATAATGATTTCCAACTTTTCGGTGGTGAACAGCAGGCAGTGCATCTGGATTGGAGACGCGGCCGCTATCGACGATCGCATATACGATATGATGATCCGAAAGTTCCATCCGGCTGACTACTTCGCATTCCATGTAAGCCAAAGCATCTGTCAGAATGGGAGAACCGTTGGTTGCTGGTTGAGTTTTAACTCCGGCAAATCGATCGGCACCAGGAGCAAAACGCTTTAAAAAGTGCCTCATCAAGGTTTGATAATTGCCTTCTTCCAGCACGTTGAGAACAAATTTATCTCCCGCGTGCATCATAGATTCGATCGCCCGATCCTTCGCAACTGCTATTGTTAAACCTAGCGGTTTAAAGCTAGCTTGAGTTACCCAAGAAGCCAGCATCGCACCGCTAACATCGCCTTTTTGGGCGGTGATGATGTACAGTCCGCCGCTGATCCGTCCCAAAGCTTTATCGAGGTCGCTGTCGAGGGATTTCATCTGTTTGACAGCCTTGTCCCGCGTCAGCCACTGTCCCAAGTCGGTGCCGGCTTCGTCGCAAAGTTGATAACTCGCTTCTGTCGGCGTTTCTTTAATTAAAATGTTGGGAAATGCTTCTTTTAAACCCAACTCTTTGAACTTGTTTCGCAGCGGGTAAATAGATACGTCATCGCCACCGCCGGATTCGCACAAACCGAAAGATTGTTTGTTGTTAGCCGCAACTAAAATTGTGTTGATAACAGCTTCGGCATTCGCAGCAGCAGTACCGCTACTCGGCGGCGAACAAATCACGATACCGGCGGCGGTACCGACAAGTTCGCGGGCTTCTTGCAAGTCGGCGATTCTCAAATCCATCATTTCCACTGCGACACCGGTTTTGGTGATACCGTGGGCGATCGCTTGGCTGAGTCGATCGCTAAATCCGTAGTCGGAAGTGTAAAATACCGCTACAGTGGTTTCTGCCTTAGCTTGGGCTTGGCTCCACTTTTTGTAGCGCCCGGTTAGTTCAACTACGTTGTGCCGCAGCAAGGGCCCGTGACCGGTCGCAATTGTACCGATTTCTCCCAACTCTGCCATCCGCTTCATGGCAGCGAGTACCGATCGAGCATTGGGAGCCATCAAGCACTCATAATAAAAGTGGTAATCTTCCTCAACTGCTGCTAAATCGTCATCGAAGGTGCTGTCGGTACAGTAGTGCATCCCGAAAGCATCACAGGTGAAGAGCACTTGAGTTTTGCTGTCGTAGCTGAAAATAGTATCGGGCCAGTGCAAGTTCGGCGCCGATACGAATTCGATAATGTGGCCGTTTCCTAAATCTAGTTTGTCCCCGTTTTTTACTACCAATCGCTCAAATGGTTGGTGTACAAGGTTTTCTAAAAATTGAATTGCTACTTTCGCCCCCACGACAATCGCTTGGGGTGCCAGCGCCAGCACGTCTTTGACTAAACCGCTGTGGTCTGGTTCGGTGTGGCTGATAATTAGATAGTCAATCTCTTTGGGGTCGATTTCGCCCGTCAGAGTTTCCATGTATTGCTGGCGAAACTTCTCGTGCGAGGTATCGACGAGGGCTGTTTTTTCACCGCGAATGATGAATGAGTTGTAAGTTGTACCGTTTTTGAGTCCGAATTCGATGTCAAAGCGGTCTCTATCCCAGTCCAGGCATCGAATTGCCGTTGTATCAGAGGCAATTTCGACTTTTTCCACGGTCAATCTGCGTTGCACTCGTTCAGTCAGCGCTACCATCAGTGCCTCCTTGTCTGTTACCCATTACCTTATTGTTTCCATTCTGACACGTTTCTTTTGTAAATCTTTATCAAATTTCCTATCACTCAGTTAAGCATCCCAAAATTGAGATAGATATCTTGACAAAAAGCAAATATGTGTGGTATTGAAACCGAGTTCGATCGGTTTGGCGATCGAGGTACTGAGTTTTGCATGGAAATTGCGATCGAGCAGTCAATTAGTTAGTAGCCACTTAAAAGCTGTACAAAATGTGCAGTCAGACGATCGAATAAAAAATCCCAAATCCACAGGGCAAAATCGATTAAGTGAAGTAAAGCTATGTCTGAAAGTTCCTTTGATAAAACTAATTTGGGTTGGCAATTAGGACAGTCGCAACAGCCATTGCAGGAGTGGTAGGAACTAAAAACTGCCCAAAATATACCGAATGTCAAATTGCCATCTTGGTTTGATTCCCCCATCTTGGGGACGATCGCTAAACCCAGCTTTTGGTTAATCTTAGCATTGCTCGCAGTCTGGGCAAATTGGCACATTTGGCAACTGTTACGTTTTTATATTCATAATTTCAAAAAGAGGAATCCAACAACTGATGGCAGTACGAAACAAACAATTAACGATTTGTCCGTAGCAGAGTGGTTGTTGCGATCGCAAAAATTGCAGCAACAAGGCAAATAGCGCCAAGTTTGCCGCTGTCTTTACATGGCTTTGTTGCAGCGGTTAAATGATGCGGGAACCGTAGTTTACCAACCCAGCCCCACTGATGGCGAATATTTGCAATTAATCCAGCAATTACCCCAACCAGTGCCTTAAAAAACTTTGATAAGAATACATCAACAACTATATTTTAGGAATAGGAGAGCTGACCCCTCAACCTTTGAACAGTGTCAGCAAGCTTATCAACAAATTAATGATTAAGTAGGTAAGCGCAAAAAAAACAATAATATCCAATCGATAAATTTAGCGACGGGTTTTACCAACAATAATTACCACAAACCAACAATGTCAAAAACCACCAGCCAATAGCCAATTGCAATCTAATTATTTCCATATACAAGGGTTCAAGGTCGTACTCGAATAATGCGCGTAGCATCTAAGAGTACGACCTTGAAAGGGTGCTATCAGACCAGACTTGCAAATGGGTTGAAGGTGACGAAACTATTACCAGCAATGGGATTCGGGTCGAGGCAGCCCACAATCAGCCCTGTAGGTGAATCCCATTAGTTGTCGGTGCCAGCGACTGTCACACAGCGAAGATTTTACCTGCGTACCTCGCTTTCTTGAAAAAAGCTGTAGTGAGGAATCAGACTGATAAAAAGCATTTAACTACTTGCGAGACATATTAGTAGAGCAAGGATTACTCGCCCTACTAACAGCCTTAAAGCAGAGTAATTGTAGTGGATCCCGGAATGCCGACATTCGCACCTGGGCCAAAGCTTAAACCCACATTCCCACCAGTCAAACCTGGAGTATTGGTAATCGTCAGACTAACGCTAGTTTGACCGGGATTAAAGTTAACCGTGCCTCCAGTAAAATCCCTGAATGGATTAATGGTGTAGTCTATGAAGTTAAAAGGTTGACCAGAACCCGTAGGAGGAGCAATCAAATAGTCCACCGAAGCCGAAACCGAAGTATTGCCAGTCCGATTAATTGTAAAAGTTCCAGACTGACCATCAGCAACAGAACCAGGAGACGAACCGTAAGAGAACACAGTCGGAGCCACAGCACTAGGATCGATAATGCTCAAAACTGCCACTGACGGACTAGCCAAACTGCCACCAGCCAAGAACAAATTCACCGTTTCAGTAGGCTCCCCCGTGATATTGTCAAATAAAGTTTGAACCGGAACTTGTGCGCTAGTTTGTCCGGCTGCAAAAAAGACCCCTTGAGTCACACTGTTGTAATCCGCTGGAGAACTAGCACTACCGTCACCCGTGCTGAACAAAATCGCACTCGCTGCCGTAACGTTGCCACTGCGATTGATGGTAATCGGCGCAGTGCTGCCCTCGTTGACGCTGTAATTAGCCGCACTGAAGAAATATGTGATTGGCGCCGGAGTTGTCGCCGGAGTTGGGGTCGGAGTTGGCGTCGGCGTCGGCGTCGTCCCAGTTGTCGCCACATCATTAATTGTCAAAATTGACGGATTACTGGCGACATTGCCACCGAAGAGCACCAAATTCACCGTTTCCGGCGATTCCAATGTCAAATCACTCAAAGCCGTCACGGTGAAACTAGCGGTAGTTTGCCCCGCAGCAAAATTCAACACCCCCGCCGACGTTCCAGTGTAGTCTGGTGCACTGCCTGTTGAACTTGCCGAACCGTCAAGAGTAGAGTAGTTAATCGATCCAGCCTCCGTGCCACCGGTGCGAGTAACGTTAATCGTAGCCACGCCGCCTTCAGCCACCGTGTAATTTGGTTGGGCGAACTGGAAGAGACTTGGAGACGTAGGCGTCGGCGCCGGAGTTGTCCCCGGAGTTGTCGCCACATCATTAATTGTCAAAATTGACGGATTACTGGCGACATTGCCACCGAAGAGCACCAAATTCACCGTTTCCGGCGATTCCAATGTCAAATCACTCAAAGCCGTCACGGTGAAACTAGCGGTAGTTTGCCCCGCAGCAAAATTCAACACCCCCGCCGACGTTCCAGTGTAATCCGGTGCACTGCCTGTTGAACTTGCCGAACCGTCAAGAGTAGAGTAGTTAATCGATCCAGCCTCCGTGCCACCGGTGCGAGTAACGTTAATCGTAGCCACGCCGCCTTCAGCCACCGTGTAATTTGGTTGGGCGAACTGGAAGAGACTTGGAGACGTAGGCGTCGGCGTCGGAGTTGGCGTTGGCGTCGGAGTTGGCGTTACATCAATGCCTTGATATTGAATACTCCGCACTAGGTAGTCGGAACTATCGCTTTTGATGGAGGTGGTAGTGGCGTAGGCAGCGGTGGGGCTATCGTAGGCTTTGGCGGAGAACCGCAGTTCGTCAAAAGCAACGCTAGTGGAATTTGCTTGTATCTGGAATGTGAAATTGCCATCGTCACGATCGCCAATGAAAGTCACTCCATCTGAAGACTGAGCGATCAGTTTTGGAGTGGTAGGAGGGGTGACGCGAGCGATCGTAAAATTGCTGGCCGATACCTCCGTCCCATTATTAAAGAGTTTCAGCAAACCAACTTCATTGCCTTGATCGTTCACTGTAGAAGTTGATTTGGGAAGTAATCCACTGAGGCTGATCGTGGCGCTAGTGATGTCTTTGTTATCTCCCCATTTCACCTTCAGCGCTTGAGATTGATTGGTGTTGGGGTCATAGTTGATTTCCGCCCGCAATTTATTGACATCGGTAAACCAACCACTATAAGAGCCTAGGACACCAATACCACCGATACCGCCGTAGCTCAACCCGCTTTTAGGGGTTTCGTTCGTTGCTAACGTGAGGTTGCTGATGGGAATAGGGTTAGTGTAGTTCGTTTCAAAGCCATCAAAAGCTATCCCAGAGAGTTGGATGCCTTGATTCTTGGCGGCAGTAGGCCATTGTGTAATTAGGTCACTGATGCTGCTGTAATTAGTGGTTGTACCCAAAGAACCAGTGAATGAAGTAGCCATAGATTCTCCTTTGATGATGAGTAATTAAGGATTAGAAGTGACTGAAAACCAGAGGTTGGGCTTTCTTGTAGCGATCTGTCACTGCAAGAAAAATTGCCTCATACGTGCAGGTAAATCAAGTAAAAATGCTTGCCCAATCAGCATCTGAAGGTATTATTGCCCCCGATTAAATATTGAGTGTAAATAATTACACCTACTTAGACCTATTTACATAGGGATGTTTAACTTTCATCATCAATAGGTTTTATCCGGAAAAATTGCGATATTTTTTTCAGCCCTATAAAAAGCGGGTTTTACACATCTGTAGAGGAGAGCTTAAATCCCAAATTCCGAGCCGCCCAAGAGGCCGCGTTTACTGCTTCAGCGGACAAAAGTGAATCAGCAGAGACTATTATAAGTAAAAATACTCAGGATTTTATATATCTACGCATAAGTAGCTAGACAAAATTAATTACATAGTTTTCTCCAAATTCTTTCAGGATTTTTTCCACAGAGGTAACAAAAG
>NZ_JAUBQQ010000070.1:0-34330 GCF_036701335.1 Microcoleus sp. Pol12B5
CGACCCCATCTTTTTTTACCTCACGTTGGGCAAATCCGCCACTGGTGGGGCTTTTGACGGGGTTGTCACCCCGTCAGGACAGAGATATCCGCAGTCTGGATAAAGATGGAGAGCATGATCGACGGCTTGATTATCATGTTGCCCAATATTGTGCTGGCGTTAATTGTCTTTGCAATCTTTTTCTGTGTGGGCGGGGCAATTAAGAGAGCGGTCAGGCGGGTTACCCGCCACCACCGCCAAGCACGAAATTTAGGGCTGGTGTTAGGACGGTTGGCGCAGGGTACGATCGTTCTAGTTGGTCTGTTTGTTGCGCTTTCGATTATAATTCCCACATTGAAAGCTGGCGATTTGGTGCAACTGCTGGGAATTAGCGGGGTGGCGATTGGTTTTGCCTTTCGCGAGATATTGCAAAACTTCTTAGCAGGTATCCTAATTCTGTTGACGGAACCGTTCCGAATCGATGACCAAATTGTGTTTAAAAACTTTGAGGGAACGGTAGAAAATATTGAGACCCGCGCTACAACAATCCTAACCTATGATGGTCGCCGGATTGTCATTCCCAATGCCGAATTGTTTACGAATTCCGTGACAGTTAATACTGCTTTCGATAAACGTCGCACGGAATACGATTTTAGTATTGGTTACGGCGACGATATTGACTGCGCCAAGCAGTTAATCCTGGAAGCATTGTACAGCATAAAGGAGGTGTTGAAAGATCCTGCACCCGATGTGCTGGCGATGGATCTAGGAGAAAGTACCGTCAATATCCGCGTTCGGTGGTGGATTGCTCCGCCGCGCCGAATTGACGATCTGCGATCGCGCGACAAGGTAATTTCTGCTATTAAAAAAAAGCTATATGTGGAAAATGGCCTCGATTTGCCTTATCCCACGCGGAACATCTTGTTCCACGATCAAACCGAAGAGACAGATGGCGATCGCTCGCAGCAGCGCGAAGGAAAAGTTCCGAAACCTCGTCGTATGCGCCGCTCTTTGCGAAAACTGGTCGAAAGGCGATCGCAACAAGACGAGAACGGAAAATCTTAACAGCATCACAATTCATGAAAAATATCAAGTTGAGAAAACTTTGGTATTCCCTGCACTTCGCTCGTGCAACCGGAATTGATATCACTCGCCGAGTGATTAAAGGAGTAACAAACCAGAATTGATATGATGCCTAATTTTCAAGCAAAAACCACAGTCCGATTGCCATACACTAAAACACGATTTTGTAAATGATATCGCACCGCTCTTGCTAACACAACTCTTTCTAAATCTTTACCTTTGCGAATCAAATCAGAGACTTCATCGCGGTGACTCACCCGCACAACATCTTGTTCGATAATCGGGCCAGCATCTAAATCTGGTGTAACATAGTGGGCTGTTGCACCGATAATTTTTACCCCTCTTTCATAAGCCCTTTCGTAGGGATTTGCACCCACAAAAGCGGGTAAAAATGAATGGTGAATATTAATCACATGGGGAAATTTTTTGATAAAGTCTTGACTCAAGATTTGCATATACTTAGCCAAAACTACTAAATCAATCTTATATTTTTTAAGGAGTTCTAACTGTTGTGCTTCTTGAATTGCTTTATTGTCTTTAGTAATGGGAATATACTCAAAGTCGATACCGTACTGTGCGGCAATGGGCTTTAAATTTTCATGGTTGCTGATAATCAGCGGAATTTCACCTCTGATTTCTTGCGCTCGCTGTCGCCAAATCAAGTCTAATAAACAGTGATCTTGACGGCTTACCCAGATTGCGATGCGTCGAATTTTATGAGAGAAATGCAATTGCCAATTGGCTTGTAAGTCCTTGGCAATTTCACTAAAAGCAGGTGTTATTTGTTCGGTGGTTAAGTCAAAATCATCTAATTGCCATTCGAGTCGGCTCAGAAATAATCCGGCGGTAAAATCCGTATGGTGATCTGCGTGGATGATATTGCCATTATGGGAGGCGATAAAGTTAGCAAGTAAGGCGACGAGTCCTTTGCGATCGGGACAGGCAATTAACAGGGTTGCAGTAGGCTTAGTCATTGTATAATCGCTAAAGTTTTATTGACCAAGAATTTCTTGATAGTACCCGCCACGTGATTAATCCGTGGAATCAATCCAAAATCGAAAATCGAAAATCCTCAAGCCCCCGCATTTATCCTTGGGGTCAATCTAAAATCTAAAATCTAAAATCTAAAATCGATTGACGCTCCGCAGCATACAAGCTCTTTGAAGTTATTCTGTAGGGTGTACGCTAGGCAGCTTACTGTTACTCGAACTACCGCCGTTTGGTAATCAGGAATTTAAAATACTGCTTACTCCGAAGATTTGTTGTGCGGTTAACTGCAAGTCTGGGAAGAGTGAAGAAATCAGTCGATCGCTCTTTTGAAACAACTGTTTTTGATACTCATCTTCTCGCAGCATACAAATCGTAATTGTCGGCTGCTTGGGTTTGCCAATATATTCTCTGCCGCCAATGCCCAGATAATCCACAATCCAATACTCAGGCACTCCCAGCAGTGCGTAATCTTCAACTTTGCGGGCGTAGTCGTTCTGCCAATTGGTGCTGACGACTTCAGCGATTAGTTTAATTGAGTTTCCCGATGTAATTACAGGTTCTTGTTGCCACAAAGGTTCATTAATTAGTTGAGTTCGATCTACTACAAGTACGTCGGGGCGAAACGCTGTTGCTGTTCCTAATAATTTGATGAGACAGCGAGGGGGAATAAAGTAGGGTAGATCCAGACGATCGATTTCTACATTGAGTTTTCGCCCGAGGAAGGCGGATACTTGTTCGTGCGGCCCCGTTGGTTCCATCTCGGTTAATTCACCATCGATTAGTTCGTAACGCTCGCTGTCGCCAAAGTTGGCAATAAATTCATCAACACTTAGAAGTTTGGCAGGTGATTGAACCATTCTGTTTGCTCCTGGTGATGAATTAAGAATTTTTTTAACTAACCGCAGAGGACGCAGAGGAAGAGAAGAGAGAGAAGATGACAAAGAGTTTTCATATTTCCCTGTTCCCTCTTCCTTCTTTTAAAACCCCATCGCCCCAGCTACTGCATCCAAACTCGGAGCAATGCCACTTTTAAATAGATTGTTGCTGTGATTAATTGCCGTATCCGGGTCTTTCAAACCGTTACCAGTTAGCACGCAAACCACCGTCGCCCCAGTCGGAACTTGGTCTTTTACCTTCAGCAAACCGGCCACAGAAGCCGCACTCGCAGGTTCGCAGAAAATTCCTTCCTCGGATGCTAACAAACGGTAAGCGTCGAGAATTTCGGCGTCGGTGACTGCAGCAAAACTGCCGCGGCTGGCTTCGGAAGCTGCGATCGCCTGTTTCCAGCTAGCGGGGTTGCCGATCCGAATCGCCGTCGCCAGGGTATCTGGGTGCGCCACTGGTTTGCCCGTTACTAAAGGTGCAGCCCCCGCGGCTTGAAATCCCATCATCTGCGGCAGGCGCGAACATTTTTTGGCTTGGTGGTATTGACAAAAACCCATCCAGTATGCTGTGATGTTTCCCGCATTTCCGACGGGAATGCACAGCCAGTCGGGGGCATCGCCCAAAGCGTCAACCACTTCAAAAGCTCCGGTTTTCTGACCTTCCAAGCGGTAAGGATTCACCGAATTTACCAAGGTCACGGGGTAGTTAACAGCCATTTCGCGGACAATTTCTAAAGCCCGATCGAAATTTCCGCCAATCGAAATTACTTCCGCACCGTAAAGCAAAGCTTGCGCCAGCTTGCCCAAAGCCACGTAACCTTCGGGAATCAACACGAAAGCTCGCATTCCCCCGCGTCGGGCGTAGGCGGCGGCGGCGGCCGAAGTATTGCCGGTACTGGCGCAAATTACAGCTTCGGCACCAGCTTCCTTGGCCTTGGAAATCGCCATTGTCATCCCCCGGTCTTTGAAACTACCAGTGGGGTTGAGGCCGTCGTATTTCACCAGGACGCGCACGTCTCTACCGATGAGAGAGGCGATCGCAGGTGCTGGAATCAGGGGAGTATTGCCTTCTTGGAGGGTCACTACCGGCGTGGTTTCCGTCACCGGCAGGTAGGGGCGATAAGCTTCGATCAAGCCGGGCCAGCCGTAGCGTTTCGGCTCGGCTGCGCGGGCAGCGGAGTTAGCAGCGGAGTTAGCAACAGAGTCAGTAGCAGGTAGGATCAGGGTCACGATGTCAATGGTTTTAGGCAATGGCCAAAGAATTTACACTAATTTTAGCTCGATCGGTTAATTTGATGTTTAATACGATCGGTTCAGGTTAAAGTAACTTAATGGTGTGAATGTGTAGATATGTCTACTCAATTACTAATGTCAAATAATTCATCCACTCTTTCCCGGCCTCAAGTTACCGCGAGCAATCCCGAAATGGCTAGTTCTTCTACGCTATCGACCAGTTTTGCCCGCAAAGTAGATTCGGTGAAGTGCCCCTACCAAGCCGATCAGCAAGTTAAGTTCCTGCACTTGCAAGCAGAAATCGAATCCTTGCTGTTGGAAGTGCAAAGCCTCAAACAGCAACGCTCGATCGCTGGCTTGCCGGCTCTCGACCCGATTTCTGGCAGCAAGAGCAATTAGCAGACAATAGCGCCTAATGCTAATTGTCCTGCCCCTGTGTTATAAAAACGAATGTTTTGCTACCCGCAGTGTTTTTTGCCAAAAGTGCTAGAAATTCCTAACTGCGGATAGCGATCGCTAGCATTTGCTAAAACGCGCTTGCCTACAGCTCAACTCGTCTGCTGCTTGCTAGCAACGAGCTGACCTTTTACTGCGCTTTTTTATGCGCTAATTTTGTTAAGCCATGCTCATGGCATACGGAGAATCGAAATCAATTTATGACAGCATCGATCGAAAAACCACTAAATTTGACATCCGCAAGTGACACTTCCAACCTGCGCCTCAAAGATATTCTCAAAACCCTGCCGCGGGAAGTATTCGTCAAAAACCCCCGCAAAGCTTGGACAAAAGTAATCGTCAACGTTTTGCTCGTTGCTGTTGGTTATTGGGGCATAGCAGTCTCTCCTTGGTTTCTACTACCCCTAATGTGGATTTTCACAGGAACCGGATTAACCGGTTTTTTTGTGATCGGCCACGACTGCGGGCACCGGTCATTTGCTAACCGCCGCTGGGTAAACGATTTAGTCGGACATATTGCATTTCTGCCGTTAATTTTCCCGTTTCACGCATGGCGGCACGGCCACAATTATCACCACAAGCACACCAATAAACTTGGCGAAGATAATGCTTGGCATCCGATGACAGCCGCAGACTACGCTGGCGCCCCCAAGGCTTTACAAATAGCTTATAGTTTAATATTTGGTCCAATGTGGTGGATCGGCTCGATCGCTCACTGGGCAAAAGTACACTTTATGTGGTGGCGGTTCAAAGGTCAACAGAAACAAGAACAAGTGCGGTTTTCAGTTTTTGTCGTTTTAATCGGTGCTGCGATCGGATTCCCGATTTTAATTGCAACCACAGGCATTTGGGGATTTGTCAAATTTTGGTTGATGCCCTGGCTGGTTTACCATTTCTGGATGAGCACTTTTACGATCGTTCACCACACAGCACCAGACATTTCATTTCAAGAACCCGAAGAATGGAACGAAGCCCAAGCGCAACTATCGGGAACAGTTCACTGCGATTATCCCCGCTGGGTAGAGTTTCTGTGCCACGACATTAACGTGCACGTTCCCCACCACCTTTCAACTGCTATTCCCTGGTACAATTTGCGCCTCGCCCACAGCAGCTTAAAGGAAAATTGGCAAGATCATCTCTACGAAACAGAATTTTCTTGGTCTTTAATGAAGCGGATTGCCGACAACTGTCACCTATACAATCCCGCTGGTGGCTATCAAACATTGCAGGAATTTAACGCTCAAACAAAGTAAGTTTGAAACGCGATTAATCCCCTAAAAACCCGGTTTGTCAAACAAAACCGGGTTTTTCGATATTACAATCCCTAGCTTTTGTAAGGGGAGGAATGCGCGCCCTCCTGTCAATATCACAATCCATACCATTATTAAATCAGTCATTCCCAATCTAAAATCTAAAATCTAAAATCTAAAATCGAATGACTTTCAATCCCAATAATTGTCGCAACGAAAGCGAAGTAGAAACCAAACTCATTGTCAGCTATCTGCTACCAAAGTTAGGCTATACCCCCGACACTTGGCACCAAGAAATAGCATTTGGGAATATTCGTCTAGACTTCCTCTCATTTGCCACCCAAGTTATTCCCATAGTTGTCGATGCAGACTCGCCGATGAGTGTAGTTATGGAGGCTAAACATCCGAAGGAAAATTTAGACCGCCACCTGCGAAAGCTCACTCGCTATTTAACAAGTTTGAGCATCCGCTACGGCCTCATAACTAACGGTAAAGAAATTAGAATTTATGCAAGAATCGCCGATGATATTCAGCTAGTCTTTAAGTGTGCTGGAAAAGACCTTGAAAATAGAATTGATGAAATTATCGCTTTAATTGGCAGAGATAGTTTAAAATTTATAAAAAATCCCGACAATCTCGAACTGGAAGATAGTAAAATTAACTTGGTTAGTCCTGAGTTAATTAGCGAAGTCCCAGTACAGCCCAACAATCCCGCCACCGCAGAACCTGAGACAAGTCAAATCTCTGAACCGGAACAAATACCTGAAAATTATCCAGTTAAGCCTCAAGTTAAATCCGATGTAACCGTTCCCCAAAAAAGGCAAAATAGTATGAAAGTTATTGCAGTTTACCATAACAAAGGCGGCGTTGGCAAAACTACAACTGTAGTCAATTTAGCTGCTGCGCTGAGCAAGAAAGGTAAGAGAGTCCTGGTAATAGACTTAGACAGTCAGGCAAATACAACCTTTGCGACTGGTCTAGTAAAATTCGAGGATGAAGAACAAGACGATTTGAAAGATAATAATATTCTTCAAGTTTTGCAATCAGAAGACTTTTTCTCGATTGCACAAGTAGCTCGCAAGTCTAATTTTTGCCATCCCGAAATTGATGTGGTTCCTTCCCACATCGATTTAATGCAATATGAAACGGAACTCAATCAACTAGATTACAGCCGAATGATTTTAATTCAGAAACTAGCAGAAGTACAGGAAAAATATGATATTGTACTGATCGATACGCCGCCATCGTTGAATTTTTATGCTAGAGTTGCCCTAATTGCGGCAGATTATTTAATTATTCCTTCTGACTTAAAACCTTTTGCGAATCAAGGACTGATTAATGTCAAGGATTTTATTAAAAAAGTTAATGGATTTAAAAAACAAATTGGCAAGAAACCTCTAGAAGTTTTAGGCGTACTCTCTTGCAAAATCTCAACTAATAGTAAATTTGTACAGTACAGTTTGCCCAAGCGGAGAGAGGCAATTCCCAAACGCTACGGCTTTGAAATCATGGACAGCGTAATTTACGAGAGAGACGATTTAGCAAAGTGTGCAGAACAATTTCAAATCGTGGGAAATATGGAAATCGCCGATCCCATTTCAGTGCTAGACTTTAAGCCAGATTCCATCGCATCCCAAGAATTTGAAATGCTAGCACTAGAAGTTTTGGAAAAAATAGGTAAAAACTAATGAAAAAATTATCTCCGTCACTGGTTGCAGTTAAAAAAATTACATCCGCAGTTCCCCGTTCCAATTTTGCAGATGCTGATTTGGATAAATTAGCGAGATTGATTTTAGAGTCAGGAGGATTGATTAACCCAATAATTGTCCGCCGCAACGGTATGGATGCTTACGAAATAGTAGACGGAGACTTTGAATACTATGCGGCGGCGAGAGCCAAGGAAATAGAACCTCAAAAAGGCGAGACAATCGGAGCATTTATCCTGGAAGAAGAAAATGAAGAGCTTCTACTGGAACAACTTAAAATTCGCAGAAAAACCGCAATCACTGAGAATAAAATTGTAAGTGAGGTTCCCCAACAGTCCTCCAGCTTTGAACAGCGGCTGACAAATATTGAAACTCGATTGGAAAACAGAATTAATGAATTGAAAGCCGAGTATACGCGGGAAAAACAGGCGCTGATAGAGAGGGTTAAAGATGTTGAAAGTCGGATTCCCAAACCTGTTCCGCTGTTGGAAGCACTCAACACTCAAGATAAATTCAAATTGGCTACAAATTTGAAAAATGCTGGCATAAAAGCTCAAACAATAGAACAAATCATCAAAGAGCGAGATTTGCAGCAGTTTGCATCTTTTGAAAATGTGTTGGAACGCATGAAAGGTAAAGGGTTAGGCGAGAAAACAATAATTAAGCTTATTGACAAGTGGCAAAAATATTTATAAGCTTTCAGCAATCTTAATTGCATTTTTGGGGCGCTCAAAGCGCGCCCGACAAAAGTTGAAAAACCCGATATGACTCGGCGGTTGAAACCGATCCTACACAAACTTTCGCGCCTCTCGCTTGAGACTAAAGAATAAAGGGGATATTAAAGCTGGCTTTCGTATAAATCGCAATTGCGATCGCAACTCGCAACGTCAGCCCGATCGCCCTGATGCCAAAAAAAGTAAAAAAGTAAAGATGAGTAAAGCAGTGTATGCTTGGTGTCCCGCAGGCAGTTAAACTCATCACAGTCGCTTTTTTAGGAATTGCAGTAACTTTTGCCGATCGGGCTGTCACCGCACAGCCAGCCGCACAGTTACAGCAGCAACGGCATATCTCCCCCAGATAACCGAGTTCGATCGCAGACTGGGAAGACTCAGCCCAAGAAACCCTTTAACTTACCACGGTCTGGGTAAGGTGTTTGTCTCGCACCTTACAATTAGAGTTCTTGGGTTAGTCCTGCATCGGTTAAAACGCAGGCTGTAAAGTGCAAACATACATAAATACCCAAACACCAGATTTTAATGACAAAAGGGGACTTGTAACAAGATGGATCGATCGTCCGATCAAAACCGAATAGTTGAATATTTGCGGATTAAGCCCATTAGTCACAGTCAGATTTACACTTCCCAAATTGCAATACCAGAGTCTCATCGGGGCGAAATTCCTCGCGAACGCCGCGAAGATCTCAGGAGAAGTTTGATCGAGCAAGGCAGCAACTTGATTCCTTTAATTGTACGCCCCACTGAAGCTTACAGCAACGAAGAAGAATATGAAGTAGTCTGCGGCTCAGATTGGTGTATTGTTGCAAAAGAACTCGGCATCGAGCAAATGTGGGCGTGGGTATTTGAAATGACCGACGAGGAGGTAGCTGTTACTCAAGCAGAAATGGAACATTTAGCTCCGCAACCGACTCAGAAAACAGCACAAATTGAGACTCTACTGCAACAATTTGAGCTATCCTTTCAAAAAAAGGTAGATAGTCTAACAAAACAAATAGAACAATCTGTTAAAAAAAATGAAGATCTGCTAAAAAAGCACGTAAAAGCTCTAACTGATCAGAACTTTGAGCGTAACCAAATAGAACAGATTAAACATTTGCTCGAACAAGTGGAAAAAGCATTTCATGAAAAGGTAGATAAAATGGCTAAAAAAATTGAACAATCGAGCAGCAACCGTCCGCCAACATCTGCTGTTATTTCTGAGGTAAATCTTGAAGGTGCTTTGAGACAGTTGGATGAACTGGAAAAACTGCTGTCAAGAAAACTAGAACGCACAGTCCAAACAATTAATCAGTTTGTTTCCGACGCCATTGAAGACGTAGAAAATGACCTGAAAAATCAAATTGAAATGCTCCGCCGCCAACTCGGAGGCGCAGCGACGCACTCAGAAATACAGCCCGAAGCACAACCGAAGAAGCAGTCAAAAACGCAGCCGAAGAAGCAGTCGAAAGCACAGCAGAAACCTCAGTTACCGCAGTTGCAGTTGGAGTTGCCGTTTCCGTCCCCGTCCCCAGAAGAAGACTATGAAAGTCTTTCGCTGAGACGGTTGAAGGCGATCGGCAAAGACCGGAAAGTGCGGGGCTACGCGCGCATGAAACGACCGGAAATTCTGGCTGCTCTCAGACAAACTGACGGTTAATAAAACGATAATTGCTAATAGTTAAAGACTAATTATTCGGTGTTCGATCGCGTGTTTCGGCAAAAAGCGCGATCGGGCTTTCAGAATAGTCCTCGGCAGAGATATGAAAAGCTTGCTAAAATAGACACACAACCTCTTACTTCTCACCCAGCAGCCATGTCCGCAACCGCAGAATTAGCTACTACCCAAGATATACTAGAACAAGAGATACCGGAAAACTTTATCTTTCCTCCCGGCGATTTAGATAGTGATGAACATTCCGTAGAAACAGAACTGCACCTGCGACAAATAATCCTACTCCTCCAATGCCTAGAATGGCTGTGGCGAGATAGAAATGATTTCTATGCTGCTGCCAACCTCACCATTTATTACTGTTCCAATCAACTTAAATCGAAAGAATTCCGAGGCTCCGACTTTTTTGTTGTACTCGGAACGGAACGCAAAACTCGGAAAAGCTGGGTAGTTTGGGATGAAGAGGGAAAATACCCCAATATTATCGTAGAAATCCTGTCTCCCAAAACAGCGGATATAGACAAAAACTTTAAGAAACAACTGTATCAAGATACTTTTCGCACTCATGATTACTTTTGGTTTGACCCAGAAAATTTAGAATTAGCTGGGTTTCATTTAGTTGACGGAGAATATGAAGCAATCGCACCCAACGAATTCGGGCATCTGCGGAGTCAGCAGCTCGATTTGAGTCTCGGAATTTGCGAGGGAAAATTGCGTTTGTTTACAGCAGAAGGAGAGCTTGTCCCGACTCCTCAAGAATTTGCAGAATGCGAGACTCAACGAGCCGATCGCCTGGCTGCGAAACTGCGAGAATTAAATATTGATCCCGATACAATTTAGCGATCGTCCTTTTATTCAACTTTCCTGCATTGTAAGCTGGTTTAGGCGATCGCATATCCCGTATGTTGCCGAACATGATACGGATGAAACCCTAAAACTATCTTGTCTTTAGGCACTCCTAATTCTACAAGTTCTGCGGTAATTCCCGTTTCTATACCATCGTATTGAATCCAGATTTTGCCGTCGATAATTTCCACATGAACGATACAATCGTGAATTCTTTTAGGCCCTTGCCAGCCATAGTGCATTAGTAAAAAATTGTTTTGTTCGCTGTCAACAATAACGCTGCTTTTAATTTCTCCGTGTCCGTAAGAAATCTGGGCATAACTATCTAAAACATTGCGAACAATTTGGCGATATTCATCTAGTCTATCCATCTGACAATTGTCTCCTTTAATGAATCAAAAACTATTAGTTTAAATCTCTTGTTCTCTAACAAAATCTGCCCGATAGGTTCAGAAAAGATTTCTGCATAAACTTCTGCACGAATTGCCAGATATATTATCCGTTCAGGTTCCGCTCGCTGTAGAATATCTTCGTAAACAATATACTGTCCAACCGCTTGTTCTAAGTCATGAACTGGTGAAGCACTCACAAAACTTTTCACTTCTACAGCAATTTTGCGACCTTGCTTTTCGGCAGCAAATAGTTTTTCTGCACCCAAATCGACGCTGAGAGTACGTTTGCCAATTTTTAAGGGTAGGGGATCTTTGGTTATCGTCCACCCATCTTTTTCTAGGGCTGTTCTGACATTATTGTGGTAGATGTCTTGGGCTGGCATATTCTAAGCTGAACCATCAAATGTCACCCTAATTATAGAATAACACAAGACTTTTGAACACGGATAACTCATCAATTCAAACTACTTACTGTCGCGTGTATCTGTGCTTCACCCCAGTCGGAAAATACTCCGCATCGCCCGTCGCAGTTAATGTCACCACAGGTAACTGATATTCTGGCGGCACGTAATTAGCAAATTCGCTGTTTAGCCGCCGCAATTGCGCGAGAATTGAAGATGCGATCGCCTGCTGCATCTCCTCATCGCCCTCCACCCCCGCTGCTAATTCCACAACCACCGATAAAAACCGATTTTGATCCGAATCCTCCCTGACTTGCAGTACAAATTTTCCCGTCACCCATTCCCGAATAGTGGGAACTTCTAAACCTACGGTGACATTTTCCGGGTAAATGTTAGCACCGAAGTAGGAAACGGTAAAGTGCGATCGCCCGAATACATAGACAAATGGCAAGCAGCGAATTCCTCTGGGGAAATCAGAAACTTTCATACCTGCTGCTTGCTGCAAACGTGCCACAGGATTAAATCCCCATTCTGCCAAAAAATTGAGCATTGCTTCGTAACAAATTAAACCGCCGTTATCGGAGATGTGATAGCGTATTAGCGGGATGCCGTTGTCGCCAGAAAATAATAGCGTGCCGTCATTATTCACTTCAAAAAAGCGGCTTTTCGGATCGTACTGCACCAGCGTTGGCAACCGCGATTCCCCGAATAAATTGCGTGCTGCTTCGGGATTGTTTGCTAAAAAGCGGCGGATGCAAATGCTCAGCGGTGTCTCGTTGCCCAAAACGCCCGCATCGGCAGTACCGTAAAGGCTCGCAGAGTTGTAATATAGATTGTCAGAATTAGTGCGATCGCTCACCAAACTCCGCCATTCTTCGCTAAACACTTCCCCCGCAAACACCATCTTAATTCGATATTTTTGCCACTCCACACCCCCAGCAATTCCGGTATCAATCACATCCTTGATAAATGGCGGATATCCCAACAAAACTACTTGCTCAAAATGCTCCCCAAGTTCCTGCACAACTCGCAATATTTCAGTCTTATTATTCCCAGGCGTCACAACTGTAACTGGATAGCCCTTAGTCGCTAGATAGCGGCAGCAATTTGCCGTGTACATTCCCCCTACCCAAGTTCCCAACGGAAAGCAAATCACAGCTAAAGTTGAGCGATTGTCGGCGTAAAAACTGTCGTGAAATATTTGTTCAAAACGAGCGGCAATTTGCAACTCGTCGCTGATAAAACGCGGCCAAAATGTCGGGTTTCCTGTCGAACCAGATGAAACAGCAATGAAATCGCAAGTTTCTAATTTGCCCTGGTAGCACAACTGAGGTAGCGGGTGACAGCGTAAATAATTCTCTTTGGTAATTAGCGGCAATTTTTGGAAGTCTTCAAAGGTTTGAATTGAGGCGGGATTGATGTTATGTTCAGCTAGGAAATTCTGGTAAGCTGGTACTGTAGCCGCGACTTTTTGAAAAAGCGCGTGAAGCGCAGCTATCCCGTAGGGAATCGCCCCGGATTCGGCAACTCGATTCTGCTGGTGTTGCAATCGTTCCTCAAGCGGCGCCCTCAAAAACTCTTCAAACCCCCCCATTGCTCGCTGACGCTGTTCTGGCTGCATGATTGGCTCCTTAAAATGGGTACTTTGCACCTCGATCGCTCAAGATTCCATTAGTAGCGCGACCCGATCGCACATTGGGCTGGACACTAAAAATTTGAACACATTTTGAGGTCGATCGAAAATATGGCGCAGTGGATAAACTTCAATAGCACGAAACTGCTGTTTTCACAATAACCACAGGAGATAGCCAAGCTGCCGATCGACTAATCAACACTGACACACTATGGCAAGATTAAATCAGCGATCGCCCAAAACTCCCAGTCTCAGTCAAGCGTGAAAATCCGACGCAGCAAGTTCCAATGAACAATCCCATCTACCCCGGCATAACTCTCAACAACCATTACCGCATCGTCCGCGAATTGGGACACGGAGGCTTCGGGCGCACCTACCTCGCTGAAGACGCCCACCGATTTAACGAACCCTGCGTTTTAAAAGAATTTGCGCCCCAAGTACATGGAAGTTACGCTTTACAAAAATCCGAGGAACTGTTCGAGCGGGAAGCGGGAGTGCTCTACAAGCTGCAACACAATCAAATCCCGCGCTTTCGCGAACTCTTCCGCGTCAGTATTAGCGATCGAGGCTACCTATTTTTCGTCCAAGACTACGTGCCCGGTCAAACTTACCGCTTTCTGCTCGACGCCCGCAAGCGTCAGGGTTTGCGGTTCATAGAAGCAGAAATCAATCAATTACTGCTGCAGATTTTGCCCGTGCTCGAATACATTCACTCTTTGGGAGTGATTCACCGCGACATCTCCCCGGACAACCTGATTCTGCGGAGTTCTGACGGGATGCCCGTGCTGATCGACTTTGGCGGAGTAAAACAAGTCGCCGCCACCGTAGAGTCTCTATTCGCTGAGGCTAACGGCACTCTCGCCCCCGCGACTCGCATCGGCAAGCTCGGCTATGCTCCCGTCGAACAGATGCAGATGGGCATTGTCTCTCCCCACAGCGATTTGTACGCTCTGGCGGCCACGGTTTTGGTGTTGCTGACTGGGAAGGAACCCCATCAATTGCTCGACAGCCATACCCTGAATTGGAACTGGCGGGGGGAATGTTCTCTGTCTCCGAATTTGTCCCTGGTGCTGGATAAAATGCTTGCTCAGCAGCCGAGCCAGCGTTACTCCTCGGCTCGCGAGGTAATGCTCGCTCTCTCCGGCAATCCGCCGTTACAGCCACCTTTGCCACCAGCCCCGGATTTTGGGATCACCCAGCCACCAGATTTCTCGCCTATACCCGTGCCCGCTCCCACACCAAAACTGCCGGGAACTCCGGTGCGAATTGCTGCTATTGGCAATCAGCAAAAGATGCCTGCTTGGAAAATGGTTTTGTTCGTGGTGGCGGTGCTCTCAAGTATGGGGGGAGTTGGCTGGTTGGCGGGCAATTCTTTGTTAAATCTGCAATCAAAAGTACAGAAAGTTCCCCAGCCTTCAAGCCCGAAGCAGGAGCAAGAAGATGCTTTGCAAGATCGCTTTGTAAAGCTCAAAATTAACGATCAATTCTATAACGGTTACGTCAACCTTGTGGACGAGACTTTTTATGCCAAATACCCGGAATTGGGGGGACGATTGTTAAAAGAAGGCGAGGGAGATCGCCAATGGCGCGAAAGGTGGCAGAAAATCGGCGACGAGTTGCTCGACAAGCTGGAAAATCTCAGCAGTGACGCTAGAGCGCGGTTGGGCACTTACGACACCGCCGATATCGATCGCTGGAAAACTGAGGTTAACAAGCTGAATTTGAGTAGTCGGGCTTTGTACGATTTGGCTGATGCTAGGTTCTTTTATTGGTTTCCACAACAGCCGCGCGATCGCAATATAATTGGTTTGCCGATCGGACAAATTTGGCAAGCAATTACCGCCGACGAACTCGAAGCCTTACAAGCTGGAGCAACTGTTGAAAGCGTTGAATTTGACCGCCGAGCGAACAGCAAAAGCCTCGCAGGCAATCTCAAACCCGGAGAAGGGAAAGCTTACATTGCCAGGTTAGCTCAAAATCAAACTTTGCGCGTGAATTTGCAAGCACCGCGCAAATCTACCCTACTGTCAATTTATACTCCAGGGCGGACAAAGGGCGCGCGAGCTTTGCTGGAAGATGCAGAAGGACTTAGTTGGTCTGGATTGCTGGATGATGCTGGTTTTTATGAATTCGTGGTAGTTTCTCAAGCATCTGAGCCGATCGCTTACGAGTTGAACCTGACGGCGGAATAACTGCTATTGACGCTCTCTATCCACCCAGGCAATAATAAGGTAATACCAATCAGGTAAGTTTTCCTGTTCAAAGAAAGAATATGCTGAGATTCGCGATCGTAGCTTTAGTGACTTTGGGATTAGTATTAGTGACTGCACTAGGTTTACATCCGGCCAATGCGACAGTCAGCACTCCCGAATTTTATGCTTGGAACTTTGCCTCTGTAGGCAGTAGCGAGCTGGTTTGTAAAAAGACGGTGGTTGTTCCGCAAGACCAGATAATTCCGTCATCATCCATGCACGCTGTCAGTATCACTTCTGCAATTGTAGATTCCAAGTTTTGCGCGAATTCCACTAAGCCTGTGAATTAAGGCACCGCATAATAGGATTTCGGGTGAGAGAACCATAATTAAGTTCTCCGTTAATCGATTTTAGATATTAGATTTACTTCACAGATGAATCTGGGAGATTGAACCTTAATCTAAAATTTTTATCTCTCCACTACTGTTGTCTGAAAGCAAGTATCTTTTTTTGGATGAATCAGGATGCAGCATCCTGATTCATCCATGGAGATAAAACTCTAGTTTTCAGTACAAACACGGACTAATTATGAACAATTAACCGGACATAATATAAGTGATAGCCTGAGTAATTTCCGCCATCGGCGCACTGAAACTGTTCGCTAATTTTTTTTATGAGAAATACTGGGTATTTTGTCATAAAAGTTTATCCAACGAGTCGGGCGCAGCAGTTTTCTGCTTTTGAAAGAGATCGAAAGTTTCCCAATTTGGGCAGTTCTTTGATTGTGACTTAAGAACCGAGGGAAAATATTGAGCCATTTGGCTAATCATTTATTGGCTAATTGGCCCAATTACTAATTCCCTAGTTTGAGTATGCTAGAGTTAGTCAGGTTCAGATATATAGTGGCATCTGTTATCTAAGTATCATGCTCAAAATTTTGGTAATTGAGGACGACGAATTAATCCGGGAAACTCTTCTGCAACTCCTGGAATCTCACAGCTACCGGGTCATTGCGGCCGAGAACGGTCGAGCTGGGGTGCAGATGGCACTTTCGGAGATACCGGATTTAATTTTGTGCGATGTGCAGATGCCGGAACTCGACGGTTATGACGTGTTGCGGACTCTGCGGCAAAACTCTCTAGCTGCAACAATTCCATTTATTTTCCTCACGGCTCAAAGTGACAAAACCGATTTTCGTCGGGGGATGGAATTGGGGGCAGACGATTACCTAACAAAGCCGTTTACCAAGGCTGAATTGCTGGGAGCCATTGCTTCTCGCGTCTTGAAACGGCAAACTATTACTCAACCGCTGACAGTCGCGCTTCACCAAGCAGAAGCCAGACTCAAAGATTTAGTTAACGACTCCACCAAGGTTACGACTCTCTCTCCTGAAAAGTTTGCTCTCGAAGCTTTGCTGCGCCACGCTTTGGCACAAGGTGAGTTTCAGGTATACTATCAGCCACAAGTGAATATTGCGACCGGTCAAGTTATCGGCGCCGAAGCTTTAGTGCGCTGGCAAAATCCCGATCGAGGTATAATTTCTCCCGTCGAATTTATTCCCTTAGCAGAAGAAACAGGTTTAATTATTCAGATTGGGGAGTGGGTACTGCTTTCAGCTTGCGCTCAAGCCGCTAGTTGGCTGGCTGCAGGGTTTTCGCCCTTTACAATATCAGTAAATTTGTCTGCGCGACAGTTGTCAGACCCGGAACTCAAGGCGCGAATCGTGCAAATATTGGAAACTACAGGTTTAGATCCTGCTAATTTAGAATTAGAAATGACCGAAAGCGCTTTGGTGGAAAATGCGACAGTAGCAGGCGCTACTTTAAACGAACTTAAAGCTCTAGGAATTCGGATTGCTATTGACGACTTCGGCACCGGTTACGCTACTTTAGGATATCTCAAGCAATTTGCTTTTGACAGTTTAAAGATCGATCGAATTTTCGTCCGTAATGCCAACGAAGATGCTCAAAATGCTGCTATTACTACAGCAGTAATTTTACTGGGTCACAGTTTGAACATGACTGTAATTGCTGAGGGAGTGGAAACAGAAGCAGAACTAGATTTTTTGAAACAACATCAGTGCGATATCATGCAGGGGTATCTGTTCAGTCGCCCCGAACCAGCAGCGATAATTGAAAGTATGTTGGTTGCCGACCCAAGTTTGTTCGCGCCGCCGCCAGCAGCACCTGGTCGCGTTGTTCCTTTTGTACCTGTGTCTGAACCCGAAAAATCTAAAAACCTTTCAATGTCGGGTCTAGGAATAGTGTAAGTGTCACCAAAATTTCTGTTTTATAGGATAAAATTCTTTCTTTTACCTTCTATTTTCGGCATAAAAGTTGACGCTTCTTCGTAAAAAGTTGTAGCTTTTGATGATAGGCCAATCAAAGAAAGAGATTGTTCCCCATATTGCTCTATTGCTTCCCCTTTTAGGCGCTAGGCGCCCCTAATTGGACTATTTGAGAAATTGTGGCGTCTTGAAATTGCAAGCCTTTATTAAGTTGCAGCAGGTAAACTCAATTAAGTTCCTACTTTGGGACTGGCAGTTTCAATAACTGTCCAACTGGAATTGGTGCAAGCCTGTCATGGAAAGAATATTAGTGGTGGACGACGAAGCAGACTGTCAAACAGTCTTAGCAATGTACCTGGAAAGTCAAGGATATCGGGTGGAATGCGCTAATTCAGGGGCTGAGGCGCTCTCGATGTTTGAAAATGCCCCCCCAGATTTGGTAATTTCAGATGTCATGATGCCGGAAATGGACGGGTTTGAGTTTTGTCGCCGTTTGCGAACTACCCGTTTGGGACAGTTAGTCCCCTTTATATTTTTGTCGGGTCAAGGCGAGTTGGAGTCAAAAGTTGAAGGTCATTCGATCGGCGGTGACGATTATCTGGTAAAACCTTTTCAGTCTGAAGAAATCTTAGCTAAGGTAAAAGCGCAGTTAGAGCGCTCTCACCGCATTCACGCCGAGATTGTCCGACTGCTGCAAACTTCTAGCGGTAGGGCGGTGGAACCACAATTTGTGCCAGTCTTGCCAGCACCTGCACCTTTGCCTTTAACACCAGCCGAGGAAAGAGTTTTTTGGGAGGTTATCCAGGGTTATACTAACAAACAAATTAGCGATCGGCTGTTTATTAGCCCCCGGACTGTGCAAGCTCATTTAGGCAGCATTTTCAGCAAATTACAGTTAGAAAATCGTGCCCAGCTTGTGAGATTTGCCCTAGAAAGAGGATACAAACCACCTCAAACTTAACTCGGATCTCAACTTAGGGTGCGCCAGCCAGCCAGTCGATTTTAGATTTTAGATTTTAGATTTATTCCACAGATTCATCTGGGAGCTAAAACTTTAGTCTAAAATTTTTATCTTTCCACTACTTAAGTCGCGGGCTTGTATCCGTTTTCGGGCCGGGTTAGTCGATTTTAGATTTTAGACTTTAGATTTATTCCACAGATTCATCTGGGAGCTAAAACTTTAGTCTAAAATTTTGATCTGTCCACGACTTAAGTGGGGAGCTTGTATCCATTTTTGGGCGGCGTCAAAAACTCCGGTAGCTGCCAAAATAATGGAGGCTGACGCACTCAGCAGGCAGATTATTCCACATTCAAAACACAATAAGGATAATTAGTTATCACACAAACCCCTGGCCCAAAATTCGTACCCCGGAAGTTGGCACGTTCCAAATCACCCTGCCGCACGTTATTCGCCGCATCAATATTTGTCCCGGCCAACTGAGCCCCAGGAAGCCTAGTATTTGACAAAATAGCATTCTGCAAATTAGTATCACGCACATCCGCGAAAGACATATCCGCTCCGCTTAAATTCGCACGATGCAAATTAACTCTAAACAGCAGCGATCGCCTCAAATCGGCATTCGACAAATTAGCTTGCAACAGATAAGCTTCGCCCAGATTCGCATTAAAAAGTTTAGCACCGCGCAAATCTGCACTCGTCAGATTCGCTCGCCCCAAAAAAGCATTAGACAAATCCGCATTTCGCAGATTAGCACCATTCAATTCAGCACCGTACATCTCGGCATTAACTAAGTTAGCATTTGCCAAATTAGCATCACTTAAATCCGCTTCTAGCAAATTAGCTTCATAGAGATTTGCTCCGCTTAAATCGGCTCCTCTTAAATTAGCTCTGTACAAGCTAGCCTTGAACAAATCAGCATTTCTCAAGTCACAGCCTTCGCACTCTTTAGTTTCCAGCAATTGCCTGACATGATCCGGATTTTGAGCTTTAACGGGAGCTGCCAGCCCAAACAAAGCTAAACTTGCCGTTACAGTTGCCAAGAGTTTAAGTTTCACAAACAAACCTCACTGCTACTTCAAACAAATTATACTAGCAAACTGTAGACTTTAAACCGATATCCTTCTCTCTTTTCTCTTGCTCTGCGTTCTCTGCGCCCTCTGCGGTAAATATTCAAAAAAATGATTCGCAGCCAAGGATTTAGACCTGCTTCCAGCAAGGCGGGCTTAGCCCGCCCTACTTAACTTAATTAAGCTTCATCCAAAGCAGCAACACCCGGCAATTCCTTACCTTCGAGCAGCTCCAAACTAGCACCGCCACCAGTGGAAATGTGGCTCATTTGTTCGCCTAAATTCAACTGTTCCACAGCCGCCACCGAGTCACCACCACCGATAATTGTGGTAGTACCGGTTTTAGTAATCCCCGCCAAAGAATGGGCAATTCCTTCAGTTCCTACAGCAAACTTCTCCATCTCAAACACGCCCATAGGCCCGTTCCAGATTACCGTTTTGCAATCGGCCAAAGCATCTTGGAAAGTTTTCACTGAATCCGGGCCGATATCCAAACCCATCCAACCGTCGGGGATGCTTTCAACAGAGACAGTTTGAGTGTTAGCATCAGCAGCAAACTTGTCAGCAACTACCACATCAGTAGGTAACAGAAAAGTAACTCCCCGTTCCTTCGCTTTAGCTTCCAAAGACTTCGCCAATTCCAGCTTGTCATCTTCTACCAAAGACTTGCCCACGTTCAAGCCGCGAGCTTTGTAGAACGTGAAAACCATGCCACCGCCCAACAGCAGTTTGTCGCACTTTTCGAGCAGTTTTTCAATGACTCCAATCTTGCTGGAAACCTTAGAACCGCCGATAATAGCAGCTAAAGGACGCTGAGGATTGTCGATCGCACTGCCGAGATATTGCAGTTCTTTCTCCATCAAAAATCCAGCCACAGAAGGACTCAGATACTTAGTAACGCCCTCAGTAGAAGCGTGAGCCCGGTGAGCCGTACCAAAAGCATCATTGACATACAAATCCGCCACAGAAGCTAACTTCTTAGCGAATTCGGGGTCGTTTGCCTCCTCCTCAGGGTAGAAGCGCACATTTTCTAGCAACAGCACATCGCCATCTTGCATCGCGGCGACTGTAGCAGCGACTTCATCACCGATGCAGTCGTCAGTCTTTTTGACCTCTTTGCCCAACAATTCCGACAGGCGCACAGCAACCGGCGTCAAGCGCAACTTCTCCGTCACACCCTTGGGACGGCCGAAGTGGCTGCACAAAATCACCTTAGCGCCCTTGGACGCTAAATCTTGAATTGTCGGCAGAGCCGCCCGGATGCGAGTATCATCGGTGATATTGCCGTTGTCGAGCGGCACGTTAAAATCCGCCCGCACCAATACCCGTTTGCCCGATAAGTCCGATGCCGATAAATTTGCTACAGTTTTTTTTGTCACAGGATTAACCTCCTAATATGTGTGTTTTTGTCGAATTCCGTTGAAATGGCGGCACTGGTAACTTGCACCCCGGCCTCGGACGCATTCAACCGCGCCCGTACAAAAAACGGAAGATGGAACAAACGGCACTGATTGGCTTAACCTAAACATTTTATCGGAGTCCGTGTCCCGGAGATGTGCAGTATGTTCAAGACAGTCTTATTTCCTGTAGATCAAAGCCGAGAAGCCCGCGAAGCTGCCGAAAAGGTGGTCAATATCGTAAAAACCTACGGTGCTCGTTTAGTTATTCTCTCGGTAGTCGAGCCTCCAGCCGAGGAGGCCGACGCCCCCGCGCGCGAGGTGATGACTTCCCCCGAAGCAGTCGCCAAACTTCTTTCTGAGGCCCAATCGATGTTTTCCCAGCAGGGAATTGAAGCTGAAATCATCGAACGGGAAGGCAAACCAGCTTTCACGATTTGCGATGTGGCTGACGAAATTGGGGCGGATTTGATTGTGATGGGCTGTCGGGGGATGGGTTTAACCGATGATGGGGCGTCTGACAGCGTTACCAATCGGGTGATCAATCTGTCTCCTTGTGCAGTTTTGATTGTGCCTTAGTCAGTTGACAGTTGACTGTTGGCAGTTGACGGTTGGCAGTTGTTAGTTGTCATTCAAGAACTAACAACTAAGAACTAACCAATAACAACAGTCAACAGTCAACTAACCAATCACAACTAACCAATCACAATAGTCAACAGTCAACAGTCAACAGTTAACAGTCAACTAACTAATGAAAATTCACTGGTATCCCGGTCACATTGCCAAAGCTGAACGGGCATTAAAAGAACAGCTAAAGCGGGTAGATGTGGTGCTCGAAGTCCGAGATGCCCGCATTCCATTGGCTACTTATCACCCCCAAATGCCGAGCTGGGTGGGCGGCAAGCCGCGAGTCTTGGTCATCAACCGCATGGATATGATTACACCTCGATCGCGCGAGGCGTGGGAAACATGGTTTAAGGCCCAGGGGGAAACTGCGTATTTTACTAATGCCGAGCACGGTCACGGAGTAGACGCTGTGGCGGATGCCGTGCAGAATGCTGGAGTGCAGCTAAATAAAAGAAGGTTCGATCGAGGTATGCTGCCCCGTCCAGTCCGTGCAGTGGTAATGGGATTTCCCAATGTCGGAAAATCTGCTCTAATTAATCGGTTGTTAGGGCGGAGAGTGGTAGATAGTGCTCGCAGAGCTGGAGTAACTAAATCGCTCCGATGGATTCGCATTTCTGACGAAATTGAATTATTAGACGCGCCTGGAGTGATCCCAACCCGAATTAACAATCAAGAAAATGCCATAAAATTAGCTATTTGCGAAGATATTGGCGAAGCAGCTTACGACAATCAGGTAGTAGCAGCAGCGATGGTAGATTTGCTGCAAGGGCTGGAGGCGGCTGATGACACGTTGATATCACTATCTGGTTTCAAATCCAGGTATAAATTAGATCCAGCCTCTAGTAATGGTGAAGATTATTTGCACGAGGTCGCAAAAGACAAGTATAAAGGAGATGTCGAACGAACGGCGCGGCAGATGTTAAACGATTTTAGAACTGGTGTTTTGGGTCAACTTACTTTGGAGTTGCCGCCGGCTTTATCAGACTCGTAACCTACAACTAATCAGAAATGGTATTCAATAGAGAGTTGCTGACGCTGATAATGTGAACTTCGTCTCCTATGTGTAATATTTTTTCTGCTGCTTGAGGTGCGAGTCGCGTGTTAACTATCAGCCGACTAAAGTGATTTAAATGCCCTTTTTTTACCAGGTCAGGCATGATTTCCTTCTGCTTGGCTGTTAGTATATTTTTAAAATTTATATCGCTTGCTTGCGTCGCATAATTTCGCGTAGATAGGATACATGGCTGACCGGGATTAATAGCTTCAAATATTACTGTTCCTATTTTCAACCTCACAATTTCATCTGCTTGTGGAAAAAGTTGGTCTTCCCAAAAAGCCGGGACATCTCCTATTTCAATATTAGCTCGCAAGCGATGGCGCATCTCGTTAACGCAAACTCTCGGAAACCAAGATGCAACTTCGGCAATTGTTTCGGTACTGATAATGCTTGGCCCTGGTGCAGCCGTATTGTCGGGAAAACCTGTAAGCAAGTTTTCAATTAATTTGACAGGGAAACCAAAGTAGCTGCTCAACCAAGATTCTATTCCCAAGCGTTCTCTATCTACATGAAAAAATATTTCTTGTTCGGTGCCTTGAATTTTCAGACCGGCAATTCTCTTTTTGATGTCAAAGGATAAGCGTAGAAAACTGACTCCGCTGTTGTGCTTAGTGTTAACCAATTCTCCTGCTGCATCGCAGATTGCAAAAGAACGATCGCCTTCTAGAGCTCCGCTGGCTAGAATAGGTGCTTGACTGACTGCTATGCCGTCAAGGGACTTGACCGGATAGATATGAATGCTGGCAACGTAGGACATTTCGAGCCATTGATAAATAATAGTCGTTTTAGATACATTCTAGCATCCCTGTCTGCAGAAGGATGACTGCCATTGACTTTACTAAATAAAATATGAATGAAATAAAAATGGGCTACTTTTTTGAACTTTACATTGTGCCGGAGCAGCTTGTAAAGAAAAATCAAAGAATTCTGACTGAGCTTGTGGTATATATTATGCTAACAAATACAAACAATTGAACCGAGTTGCAAGCAATGACTAAAAGCGAAAGAGCAGGTATGATTTCGCGACGGAATTTAATGCTGAGGGCTGGTGCAGGGATGCTGGCGGCAAGCTTGGCACCTGCGTTTTTACAAGCCGAAGCAGCAAAGGCAGAGGCAATCTCTGACATTACTCCTACTGACATTACTCCTAACAGTGCTCTTAAGAAATTGATGGCGGGGAATCAACGCTACATTCAGCAAAAACGGACATTTCCCGACCAAGCTCGATCGCGAGTTGTAGAAGTAGCACAGGGTCAACATCCGTTTGCAACCATCCTGGCTTGTTCTGATTCGCGCGTGGCTCCCGAAATTATTTTCGACCAAGGATTAGGGGACTTATTTGATATTCGAGTAGCTGGCAATTTTCTCGACGATGTGGTTCTCGGAAATATAGAATATGCGGCCTTAGAATTAGGTGTGCCACTATTAGTAATTCTGGGTCACGAACGCTGCGGTGCTGTCAAAGCAGCTTTAGATGGTAAAGCTGTGCCGGGTCACATTAGCACTTTGGTGGCGGCGATTAAACCCGCAGTAGATTCGACCAAAGGTCAAACAGGCAATGCGTGGGATAACGCAGTCAGAGCTAATGTGAAAATGAATGTAAATAAGTTACAATCCTCGTCGCCTATTTTAGCTGAAGCAATCAAAGCCGGCAAGCTTAAAGTTGTTGGGGGCCGCTACGATTTGGATAGCGGCAAAGTAGAGATAATTGCTTGATTTTGCTGGTAATTTTCAGAATTTGTAGGGTAGTGCCAAGAGTGCCTACCCCTTGGGGAGCGAGGGGAAACCATCGGGGATTGCCCCTAAGAATTATTTGGTAACGATAAAGTAGATATGCAAGTTTAAAGTAAACCCATTTCTTGTAGTCCCCGGCGCAGGCGTTCTGCTTCAAATGGGCGGCGCTGTTCGTGAAGGGCGATCGCTCTTTTGAATTCTGCTAAACTCTCTGGCATTTTGCCAATTTTGAGCAAGGCTACTGCCAAGTTTTGATGAGCTTCGGCGTGTTCGGGATCGATTTTTATCGCTTGTCGGTAATAGGCGATCGCATCTGCTAAATTTCCGGCTGCCTTCAACGTCAGTCCTAAATTGTAGTGACCTACTGCAAAATTGGGGTCTATTTTTAAAGCTGCTTTGTAAGCTTTTTCAGCAGATTTCAAATCTCCTTCATCTTTGAGCAAATTGCCCAAATTATTGTAAGCACCCAACTTGAGTGGCGGGAACACATTGGTATTAATTGCCGCTTGATAGTGTTCTTTTGCTTTTACAAATTGCTGCTGCTGGCGATATGCAATTCCCAAATGATAGTTCAGCTCGTAAACAATAGAATCATCAATTGCCTCGGCAGTCAAGCCTTTGGTTAATAAATTAATTCCCCGCCCGATTTGCCCGCTTTCTACATACAGCGCACCTAATTTGCTACAAGCATAAGCATCGTTTGGATAATAAGCTATATAGCGTTCCATTGCTGCTTGAGCTTTTTGGAATTTACTTTTTGCGGCGATCGCATCTTTTTGATAACCCGAGTGCAAAATCGCCACATCGGGGAGAGAAGCTATTTTCCATTTTGGTTCCCTCTGCAAAATCTCAGCCACGCTGTCGTCTACCATTGCGTGGTAAGGGCGAGAAAAGCGGATATCGAGGCGATTGCGAAACAAGCGCGACACTAGGGAATAGGGAGATTGAGAGGCACCGATTTCTTGGCGGATGAGATTGATTAACAGCAGCCGATCGCTCGCAATTGCCTGCTTAATTTGAGGTAGAATCTCCGGTACCAAAACCTCATCGGCATCCAATACCAAAATCCAGTCGCCCTGGGCGTGCTTCAGACACTCATTGCGCGCCGCTGCGAAGTCGTCGCACCATTCAAAGTCATAAACCCTCGCCCCGGATTCTCTGGCAATTTCACGGGTGCGATCGCCCGATCCCGTATCCACCACCACTATTTCGTCAACAACACCCTTAACGCTGTCCAAAGTCCGCGACAGTGTTGCCTCTTCATTCTTCACAATCATGCACAGAGTCAGATCCATCGGGCGCAAACTTTCCTCATTTCACAAAATTATTGTAATTTTTTTACCAGTAAAACACAAAAAGTCCCAGAAAAATTTCTCCTATTTCCTTTTTGCTTTGAGCATAAGTACCTTTCTTCCCTCGAAAAAGTGGGTTAACTCTTTTGAGATATTAAAAAACCTCAAACTCGGACGATTCATGAGAAATCCTACCACTTTCAGTTCATCCCTGCGGTAGAGGTAAGAGCGGGATAGGGGTTGTTATTCTTAGAACATAAGACAAGGCACAAGAAAAGTTTAAGTATTCAGGAGAAAGAGAAATGGGAATTATTGCTTGGATCGTTTTAGGACTGATTGCCGGTGCGATCGCCAAAGCCATTTATCCGGGATCTCAAGGCGGCGGTTTTCTGGCAACAACAGGTTTAGGAATTTTGGGCGCCCTAGTGGGAGGTTATCTAGGTCAAGTTTTGCTGGGGACGAGCGGGGGAGCATCCTTCGGAGCATTGACACTACCCAGCATAGCTTTTGCAGTCGTAGGTGCGATCGTTCTACTTTTCATCTGGGGATTGTTAACTCAGCGTGCTGCATAATAAATATTGCCAATTCCCAGTCGATCGACTTTTAGGGTATTCATAAACCCGGTTTCTTCAAGAAACCGGGTTTTTCAGTTGTTTGTAGGTGCGTCAGCCTACTTTTACCAAATCCGCGTTAAAAACCCCTATCAGACTCAGCGCTGGCAACGGTTCAAGAGCAAAACTTTCGTCCGCAGAGAGGGGGACTCAAGAATAAAGGGGTAAAAATCTCGGATTTGGTATTAATTAATCAATCCGCAAATTGAAAGGCAAGCGAACATAAATCCCCTGCGGGTCGTTCATTGACTTGATTACAGCCAATTCATCTTGCATTTTCTTAAATTCCGCCGTTAGCGGGTCGAGTTTGGTGGCTGGTTTCAAAACATGAACGCCTGAAATTCTTTCCAAAATTCGCTCCTCCAAGCTGCGGCGTTTTGGATATTCTTCCAACTTCCAATCATCGCCGAGTTTAGCTTGCTTAGCCGCTTCTCTGACAGCATCTTCAAGGCCACCAATTTCATCGACTAAACCCAACTGTTTCGCAGCCGTACCAGACCACACTCTGCCTTGAGCAATTTCTTGTACCTTGTTTTTCGGCAGTTTGCGGGAGTCGGCGACTTTAGTAATAAATCTATCGTAAATGCGATCGACTACCCTCTGAATATTCGCCAATTCTTGAGGATTTTTCGGACGGGAAACCGTGTTAGTATCCGCAAAGCGGGCGGTTTTCACCACGTCCCAAGTCAGGCCGTTGTTAGCAGCTAACTTTTCGACGTTGAGCAACATTCCAAAAACGCCGATCGAACCAGTAATTGTATTGGGCTCGGCAAAAATGCGGCTGGAACCCATCGAAATCCAATAGCCGCCGGAAGCTGCTAAATTGCCCATCGAAACGATAACTGGTTTCTTTTTGCCAGTCAGCATCACTTCGCGCCCAATGACTTCGGCCGCCGTCGCGCTGCCTCCGGGACTATTGACGCGCAAAACTACGGCTTTTACGTCGTTATCTTCTCGAATTTTCCGCATTTCTTGAGCGATGCGATCGCCTCCTACTTGAGTCGGACCCCCTTCGCCGTCTACAATCTCTCCTTCAGCGTAAAGTATAGCAATTTGGTTTTTATTGTTAGCGTGAGTTGAGTTTTTATTCTCAGCAATTTTCGCGTAGTTTTTCAAACTAATTTGCTTGAAAGATTTGTTTTCGCGATCGGTTCCTGTGAGTTTTTTAAGTTCAGTCGATATTTCGTCAAAGTATACAACTTTATCAACTAACTTGCTTTTGAGAGCTTCGTCAGCCATCAAAGTTCCGCCCTTATCTGCAAGCGCTTGCAGTTGCGGAACAGTCACTTTGCGACTCGGGGCGACAGTTTGCAGGTATTCTCCCCACATATCTCCGAGCAACTTTTGAGTTTGCTGGCGGTTTTCGGGACTCATTTTTGTGAGCAAAAACGGCTCAACGGCTGACTTGTATTTCCCGACGCGAGTCACTTGCACTCCCACGCCGTATTTTTCCAAAGCACCAGTGAAAAACATTGCCTGACTGCTAAAACCGTTGATTTCCAAAGCGCCGTAAGGATTGACGGCAATTGTATTAGCAACGGAACCGAGGTAATAATCTCGCTCATTCCAGTCCATCTGGTAAGCAAAAATGGGTTTTTTGGCATCTCGGAAACGCTGCAAGGCAGATCGAACTTCTTTGAGATTGGCAAACCCGGTGCTGCTCGAATCCGAGCTGCCTTCGAGATAAATGCCAACGATTTTCGGGTCTTTTTTCGCATATTCGATCGTGTCTAAAACAGTCCGCAGCGTTACTGTATCGCCGGAATCTTCCGAAAGCACTTCTTCAATCGCCGCGCCAGTGCTACGGCTCGGTTTGCTGTCGGTGATATTTGAAGAAAGGTCTAATACCAATACAGACTTATCTTTAACTTGCGGGCCTGAATCTTTAGACGACGATGCCGCCATAGCAATTAGTAGTACCAGTCCCCCCAATCCGATGCTGCCCAGCAGCAACAATCCTAGGAAGGTTCCCAGTAAACTTGCACAGGTATATTTTAGGAAATCTTTCATTAGAGAATTGGTAATTAGTTATTAGTCAGTAGTCAATAGTCATTAGTCATTAGTCAGTAGTCATTAGTTATATCACATCCGGTTAGAGCGGAATGATACCGAGCGTGCAAGCGTCCCCGCACGCGATCGAGACGCTCGCACTGCACTCGGAAAAATATGATTCCGATGCCAGCGGAAATGATATTATTGGTAATTCCTGGAAGTAGGATTTAGCACTTATCTGCTGTCGTTAGTTATTAGCTCATGACTAATGACTGTTGACTAATGACTGCTGACTAATGACTTTTGACTGCTGACTCACTTTTATCTTAACCTTTCCAAAACCTCAGAATGTTTTAGCTCACCCAAATTACTGCAGCCCGTACAGAACATCACGGTGGCAATTTCTGCAATTAAAGCCTCAGCTAGAAGGGCTGCGGCTGATTCCGATTCCGCTGCTGCTTGTAGAAACGGCCGCGCCAGTCCCGCAATATCCGCGCCAAGGGCGATCGCCTTCGCTGCATCCAACCCATTCTGCAATCCTCCAGAGGCAATCAGAGGAACATCCGGCGCTACGGCGCGGGTGCTGACAATGCACTCGGCTGTCGGTATTCCCCAGTCGGCAAAGGTGGCGCCCAACCTGCGCTGCTTGCCATCTTTAGCTCGCTCTCCTTCTATTTTCGCCCAAGAAGTGCCTCCGGCCCCGGCAATGTCGATCGCACCTACCCCGGCGGCGAGCAATTTCTTTGCCATCTTTCCTGAGATACCGTTGCCGACTTCTTTAGCAATAACTGGTACTGGTAATTTATCGCACAATTTGGCAATTTTATCTAGCAGTCCTTTAAAGTTAGTATCGCCTTCGGTTTGGACGCACTCTTGCAGCGGATTGAGGTGCAAAATTAGTGCGTCTGCTTCTAAAATATCAACAATTTTTTGGCACTCTTCCAAACCGTAATTGTAGTTTAATTGAACCGCTCCGATATTGGCAAACAGGAGAATATCGGGAGCGCGGCGACGGACGGCAAATGTAGGCGCTAGTTGAGGATTTTCTACAATAATTCGCTGGGAACCGACTCCCATTGCTAGTTTGTATTCTTGAGCGACATCGGCGAGGCGATAATTGATTGTCTGGGCTAATTCTGTGCCGCCGGTCATTGAGGAAATTAGCAGGGGAACGGCTAGTTTTTTGCCGAGAAATGTGGAGGTTAAATCGATTTGAGTGCGATCGAGTTCTGGCAAACAGCAGTGTTCAAAACGGTAGCGTTCGAGGCCGCTGGTAGTTTCGCGAAATTGTACGTCTTCTTCGAGGCAAATCCGCAGGTGGTCTGCTTTACGGGTTTCGGTTTGCGAGGGGGAGGTTAGCGGCAAGTTCACAGTTGCTATTTGGGGAAAGAGTTGTGATTTGGGAATATAGCAATTTTATTTCATTTTTGAATTTTTTAATGAACCGCAGAGAGCGCAGAGGGCGCAGAGGAGAAGAAAAGAGAGATGTTCGCAAATGCTGTAAGGGTTGCTGTATTATCCAGGAACAGTCAGCGGCATTCCGTTATCTGAAGGTTTCAATTTTAGTAAAAAAGGAACTGCTTTTTGCACCCATGCTTTGACAGATGGGTAATTTGCGGCATCTTCTCCGAAACAAATGTCCAGCATATCGGTGTGAATTATCCCCGGATTCAAAGGAACTGCTGCCATACCTACGGGCAATTCTTGAGCGAGCGATCGCGTAAGTCCTTCTATTGCCCACTTGGAAGCGCAATAGGGCGCGACTTCCGGCGAAGTTGACCTTCCCCAAGCAGAACTAAAGTTGACAATTATGCCGCTTTTTCGAGCAATCATTGCCGGGACAAAGTGGCGAATTACATTAGCTGTACCTTTAATATTAACATCAATTACCTGGGAAAATTCTTCGTTACTGACATTCCAAAGAGGGGCGAGATGATTAGCTACACCTGCATTATTAATTAGCAAATCTGGTGGCTCATTTTTTGCCATAATTTCTGTTGCCCAAGCTTTTACTCGATCGTCGTTGGTGACATCCAAACAAGTAAAATGGTGGGGCGCACTATATTTTTGGTTGAGTTTCTCCACCGCTTCGGAAGAACGGCCGCATCCCAAAACTGTATGTCCCAATTCCATAAACTTTTCGGTCATGGCAAGACCAAGACCGCGACTGACTCCGGTAATTACAATTAATTTTGTCATAGATTTGCTCCAATTTTGACATTAAGTAATACAATACATATTGACTGGTGAATTGACAAATAGAGGGCAGGGAGAAAGGATGAAAGTAAAAGCAGCAGTTGCTCGCAGTGCCGGCCAACCTTTGAGTATTGAAACGGTGGATCTGGATGGGCCGCAGGCTGGAGAGGTGCTGGTGGAAATTAAAGCCACGGGTGTTTGTCACACTGATGCTTACACTCTTTCCGGTGCCGATCCAGAAGGTTTGTTTCCAGCTATTTTAGGCCACGAGGGAGCCGGGATTGTCGCAGAAGTTGGACAGGGAGTCACGAGTGTCAAAGTGGGCGATCGGGTAATTCCTCTCTACACTCCCGAATGTCGCAACTGCGAATATTGTTTGAGTGGCAAAACGAATCTCTGTCAAGCAATTCGCATCACTCAAGGTCAGGGAGTCATGCCCGACGGCACGAGCAGGTTTTCTATAGACGGGCAGAAACTTTACCATTACATGGGAACTTCTACCTTCGCCAATTATACAGTATTGCCGGAAATTGCAGTAGCAAAAATTCGCGAAGATGCTCCTTTTGATAAAGTTTGTTTGATCGGCTGCGGCGTAACAACTGGCATCGGCGCTGTCATTAATACTGCGAAAGTAGAGCCTGGTTCTAATGTGGTAGTTTTCGGTTTAGGCGGCGTGGGTTTGAATGTAATTCAAGCGGCTCGCATGGTGGGAGCTAACATGATTGTCGGCGTAGACTTGAACCCCAACAAGCGAGAGATGGCGGAAAAATTCGGCATGACTCACTTTGTCAATCCTCGCGAAGTGGAAGGCGATTTAGTGCCTTATTTGGTAGATTTAACCAAAGGCGGAGCTGATTACAGCTTTGAATGTATCGGCAACATTAATGTGATGCGCCAAGCATTAGAATGCTGCCACAAAGGTTGGGGTGTGAGCGTAATTGTCGGGGTAGCGGGAGCAGGTCAAGAAATTAGCACTCGCCCGTTTCAGCTAGTAACTGGTAGGGTTTGGAAAGGCACAGCTTTTGGCGGTGCAAAAGGCAGAACTGATGTTCCTAAGATTGTTGATTGGTACATGGATGGTAAAATTGATATTGACAGTCTGGTAACTCAGGTAATGCCGATAGACAAAATCAATGAAGCCTTTGATTTGATGCACAAAGGTGAATCAATTCGCACTGTTTTGACTTTTTGAGTTTTTGAAGAAAGAAGGAAGAGGGAAGAGGGAAGAGGGAAGAAGGAAGACAGGACTTACGAAAAAAGTGGTTTTACGCGCTACCTATAGGCGTAAGGTACACGGCTGCACCCTACATAACTTCTCTCTTCTCTCTTCCTCTCCGTCCTCTGCGCCCTCTGCGGTTAATAAAAAAATCTCCTTCACAAATGAAATAGAATTAATATGATATCAGAATCCCTAAAACTGCACAAAGAACAGAAAAGTTTCGGTGGCAAACTCGGCTTTTACAGCCATCAATCTTCCGCTTGCAACAGCGAGATGAAATTCGCTGTTTATCAGCCGCCGCAAGCTTTATCTCAACCCGTACCAGTTTTGTATTTTCTATCAGGTTTAACCTGCACGGAAGAAAACTTTATGGCAAAAGCGGGGGCGCAACAATTTGCGGCAAAATATGGGTTAATTCTGGTTGCGCCCGACACTAGCCCGCGCAACACGGACATCCCTGGGGAAGATAACGATTGGGATTTAGGAAGTGGTGCAGGTTTTTATGTTGATGCGACAGCCTCACCTTGGAATTCTCACTATCGGATGTACAGTTATGTGGTTGATGAATTGCCGAATTTAATCGCCGAAAATTTTCCAGCGATCCCGGAAAAACAGGGAATTTTCGGTCATTCGATGGGCGGACACGGGGCTTTAATTTGCGCTTTGAAAAATGGATCTCGCTATCTTTCAGTTTCCGCTTTTGCGCCTATTTCCGCGCCAATGCGCTGCCCTTGGGGACAAAAAATATTCGGACACTACCTAGGTGGCGACAAAGAAATGTGGAAAGCTTGGGATGCTAGCGAGTTGGTGCTTGAGGCGCAATACAACCGTCCGATTCTGATTGACTGCGGTACTGCTGATTCGTATCTGGCTGACGGGCAGTTGTTGCCGGAAGTGTTCGCGGAGGCTTGTGCCAAAGCGGGACAACCTCTAACTTTAAGGATGCACGAAGGTTACGATCATAGCTATTATTTTATAGCTAGTTTTATTGAGGATCACATTCGGCATCACGCGGCTGTTTTGTGCGGATAGTTCCTAGCAGGAAGCAGGCAAGATGCCTGCTCCACAACAACTGGTTCTTAGGCTCTGCCTGGGAACCGATATCCACAGGCTATGTATCGCATGGCTGCCATGAAATGTGGAGGCAGAGCCTGCTAGCGAGTGAACTCACTTCTACGAGCACAGGTATTTTCGGTTAATTAAGATCAATCGGAAATACCCAGTCTTTGTACTTGCTGTCGCGATTTTCGATAATCCCGGTTAGTTTGTCCAAAACCTTTTCGGTGATGGGTCGGTTTGTGGGCAAGTGATAGTTTTCTACTCGCTTAATTGGCGTAATTTTCGCTGCGGTTCCGCAGAGGAAAATCTCGTCTGCAATCAACAGTTCTGATCTATCAACGGGTCTTTCTATGACTTCAATTCCTAAGTCTCTGGCGATTGTGATTACACTGTCTCTGGTAATTCCTTCGAGAATATCTTGCTCGAAACCGGGAGTAACTAATTTACCGTTTCTGGCGACAAATATATTCATTCCTGAAGCTTCGCTGACTTTTCCCTGAGTGTTCATCATAATAGCTTCGTCGAAGCCGGATTCTACTGCTTCTGTTTTAGCTAAAGCTGAGGTGATGTAAGCACCGCTAATTTTACCTCTTAAGGGCAAACTGCGGTCTTCTTGGCGGTACCAAGAGCTAATTCTACAGTTGACTCCTTCTTTGGGCAAATAGTCTGAAAGTTCTAATCCGTAGACAAAAAAGTCTGTGTCTACGTTGTGCAGTCGGGGGGCAATTCCTAAACTGGATGTGTAGATAAAAGGGCGGATATAAAATGATTTTGTTGGTTTGTTTTTTTGGACAAAATCAATAATTATTTGTTGGATTTTGCTGGCGGGTAAATCGCAGTGGAGGAAGCTGGCACTTTGACTTAATCTTTGACAGTGACGGTCTAATCTAAATAGCAATATTCGATCGGCATTTTGGGGGTCGGGAATTCCCCGCAACCCGCCTAAAACTCCGGTTCCGTAGTGCAGTGCGTGGGTTGCTATGGAAATTTTGGCGTCGGTAAAGGGGAGAAATTGGTTTTGAAAGTAGGCAATTGGTAGAAAACTATCCATGATTCAAGCTGGCGATGAGTTGGGCAGTCCGCGAGGAAAGCTGAATTGGATAATATTACCATAACTTATACCATTTTAACTTTAAGATTTTAGATTTTAGATTTACAATGACTGATTTGATATAAGTTTGGAGGTCGTCTAAAGTTATCTTTTTTATTAAATGAGATGATTATTGTGTTATTCGATGGAGCGATAAAATAATATAAAATGCGGTCATTTGAGTTGATAATTGTTTGGGGAAAAAGTGCGATCCTCTTCGTTGGCGAAGCCCCCGTAGATACTGTCTTGACCTGTCAAGGGGTAGCAGTCAAATAATTGGGGTCGAAAGGCTTTTGGGATTTTAAAATCCC
>NZ_JAUBQQ010000139.1:0-3263 GCF_036701335.1 Microcoleus sp. Pol12B5
TTCATTTTTTTATGGTCACAATCAAGTATTGCATATAATTGTATCATAGTCTTGATAATGATTTAGGATTGCTATAGTCGCCCAGAGAGAGGTAAGCAGCTCCTAAATTGCCCAGTATCCAACCTTCCCCGTAACGGTTTTTGATGGCTCGATAAATTTGCAGTGCCTGTTGCCAGGAATTCAGCGCTGCTGGAAATTGGCCAGTCTGAAACTGTTGAAGCCCCTGCTGCATTAGCCGATCGCCCTCTGCTTGACGAGCATCGGTAGTTTGAGCGATCGCTGGGAAGAGAGAGCCAGGAGTAGTTAATAGCGGGATAGTGGCAAGCAGGAACAGGGAAATGGAAGCTAGGGCGTCGGTTCAGTATTAGGAGTTGACAAGAAAACAGATGTATGGACTTACCCGGTCAATGAGTTAGACTCTATGCCCGGTTTAATTGGCAGAACCTCAGCCATTCGAGCAATGACATGAAGATTATGGACAACAGCGACTCGGCGTAGATCGAAGAGATTTTTCCGCTGTCCAAGATACCGGGCGCGGTTCCCCTGCCAATGCCCAATATGCGCTAAAGAGTGTTCAACTGTAGTACGTTTTCTCAAGTCTTGGCGACCAATAGCAGTGGATTGACGCGCTCGCAACTCTTGCATTAAGGCTTCATCAAGATGAATTGATACACTACGTCCTCTTTTACTGTTTGTACAGTCTTTTCTCAGAGGACAAATGGCACATTCACTCTGAGGAAAATGAACAGTTTTTCCGGGTTCAAATGAGACACTTACCTGATTAGGACAGCTAATTAAATGTGTATCCCAGTCTAGGAAAAAGGAATTTTTATCAAACCGCCCAGAATTTTTGACCGGCCACGCCTTACAAAATATATGTAATTTATCATCCCGTTGTGTAACCCAATGACTAGATAAATAAGCCCGGTCAATATGTAACTCAGCTAGGTGAATATTTTGAAATTTCAAGTCACGTTCTAGGTCAACTGTAGCAGCGGATTCTGGAGTATTGGCGCGAGTCAACGCCACCGCGCAAACTACACCACTATCTAAATCTTTGAGGACGTGGCGTTTATATCCATCTATTTTTTTAGACCGGCTTTTTCGCCCATGCCGCATATCGGGATCCTCAATAGAAATGCGACGGTCTTTGGCTACCCCTTTAGCAAGATTAGGAACTCCTTGAGAGTCTAAAGTCACATTTTGGGATTCAATGACTCGGGCAATATACAAGCTATCTTGAGCCGATTCAAACTCATCACAATTAGACTGGCTTTGCATCCATTCTTCTACAGAATCTAAGCTATTTAGGATAATGAAGAGTGCATTTTGACGCTCTACAGGATTATCCCAGTTTAAATCTAAGGCCGTTTTTAAGCTGGAACTATTGAGGATGGCTGCACCGGCTTCCAGGGCAATTTCTGCTGGCTCCCGCCCCTGCACAGCAGCTATCACACTCACTGCCTTACGCTCATCATGACCCAATAGATTATATGTATCTTCGACTTTACCGGCTCCCCATAACGGGGAGGAATCTAAGGCAGCTTTAAGTTGAGATGAGCCAAATCCACCTTTTTGTTTGGCAATTTCTACTGTGCGGTCAATTAAACGTTGGTCGAGTTCTTTTTTAATTAAGCCCTTTCTGAATCTAACCAACGTAGCTTTGCTGAAAGGGGGAGTTTCACAATTGAGACAATCAAGAACTAACTGCCACCGTTGATCCATCATCATTTCTTCAATCACTTCATCATCAGAAATCCCCAAATATGCTTGTAGAATAATTGCCAAGGCAAGTTGTGCAGGAGGAACTGGGCTGTGACCCACTGTGCTGTCTTTAAAAATTGTAGCGAGTTCCTCTTGGAACTCATCATTAAATATCAATGAACGGTTGAGTCGAAGAAACGTGAATAGCTTGGCTCTTTTGATGCGTTTGATAATCAACGATTCAGGGTCTGAGAGTTCAATTGGAGGATGCCATAAGGGAGGACGCATAAAGTTTCTTCCTTCTTCCTGATTGTTAGAATTGAAAAGGCTTTTCAAGCCATATCATACTAATCCAGTTTTGTCAAATCCTAATACTGAACCGACGCTCTAGGAAAACATTAGTGAGCCTAGAGTGGGTCGATTTGAGTCGCTTAAATGGGGAATACAGCATAGGATTCTAGAGTTGGAATGTAGAGAATTAGCCCGATCGCCCTTTCTGCCGTCGTCGTGCGATCGCCTCAATCTGCCACAGGCGATCGACCTTCATAGAAGCTTACTCTGCCTCCCCGATCTCGTGGCAGGGATGGAGACTCTAATCTCAATTAGACGACAATTTTAGCGATCGCCCGATCGGCTTGAATCAAACCAGATCCAGTGGCATAGTCAAATCCAACATCAAAACCGGGCGTGTTTGGATCATCCATATCCAGAGCCGTCTGCTCTAGTGCTCGATTAATTTCCGCAGGACTTAAGCGGGGATTTGCTTGCAGCATCAAAGCCACAACTGCCGCTACATGAGGAGCCGCTGCCGATGTGCCCAGAAAGTTGGGGAAACCGTCAGCATCTTGAGGAATGTCTGTGCCAAAGAACGTCGTATTGGTGTTGTCAGGCCCGACGAACTTCGGCTGCGGGCGAAACTCAGGTTTGGGTAAACGATTACCCCTCTCGTCAAACAGAATCGGAGTGCCGCCAGCCGAAGAAAAGTCTTCTAATCTTGCCGGATTTACACCGTAAGCAGGGGTGCCAAAGTAAGGGGCGGCTCCGACTGCTGCAACTCCCCTGGCATTTGCGTTGCCATATATAGTTGAACTATTGGTGTTGTAATTGTTGATTTTGAAGGTAGAGGAACCACTCGCCACGTACTTCATCAAACCGGGAGCAGAACCCGATCGCTTGGCAATCATGAGATTGAACTGATCCGAGCCAAACGAACCATTATTGCGGAAGGTGAAATACTCGATCGGATCTCCTCCCACGTTTGACAGTTGGCTGCTAGCCAAGATTTTTTGTTTTGTATTGTCAACCAGGTAAATATCGAGGTCGTTGGTTGAACGATCGAGCGGCGAGTCCCATTGGAATGAGATCGCGAGGGAATCGTTTTTCGCCAGTGTAATGCTTTGATAGACATCGACCCCAGTTCCTGGATCGAAGTCATGAAGTTCTCCATAATCCGCGAAGAACCCAGCCGACTTGAAATCACTTTGATAAGTAGTTACACAGAATTAATTACACAAATACATAGTAGAATGATATTCCAGGCAAAATTATGAGTTAATTAG
>NZ_JAUBQQ010000140.1:0-3238 GCF_036701335.1 Microcoleus sp. Pol12B5
GCCCGTCCTTTTTGGACGGGCGGGACGCCCATCCCACTTTCAAGAGTGGAAGTTATTTAATTCTCATTCCTTATTTATTAGTCCCAGAGCAAATTTTCTTGGATCAGCAGTGCAATCATCGCAGTTCTGGAACAAACACCGAGTTTGATAAAAATCCTCCTCACGTAAGTAGCAACCGTCCAGTGACTGATATTTAAATTTTTGGCAATACATTTGTTGGGCAGGCCTTGGGCTACTAATTGCGCGATCGCTCTTTCCCGCGGACTCAGGCTAATTTCCGGTTTGTAACTTGTGCTTTGCATACTTTTGTAATGAGGTAATGAGTGAAAATCTAATCAATTAAGGGTAGAATTCCGAGTTTTTCTCGAACTTCATATAAAGGAGTTTCCCAATCAGATGCAACGTCCCAATTAATTAACCGAGTGGCTAATTTTCCGTGTTTTAAGCCTTTGATAATTTGCCCGATCGCGCATTTTCCGCTGATCAGTCCAACTAACACTAAAATCGCACAAGAAGGAAGAAATACTTGATCACGAGTAAACGCTTGAAGTATAAATTCATCTTCTGTTGAAGCTGAAAGACCAGTCAGAACCCGTTAAACGTCGTGGTTTCGCTGAAGCCAGTCTCCCGATGCGATCGGCTCAAAGCCTTGTTCGTCTAGAAATCGCGCCACTTCGCACCCTAATGTTCCTGCTGGCAGTTGGCGCAATTTTGCCAAGTCTATTTCAAAGTGTCGATCGCTCTCAATTTGAGGATTAATTGTTTGAGCCATCTTTAATATAACTCCTAATTGACCGTCAGCCATGATTTATTATCCATTCAACAAGGATTTAAGTTTCGAGCAAATTAATTTGTGTTGGTCAAGTTCATTTTTGCGCTGAATCCAGACTACTTTTTTTACCGACTCCGCTTAAAAATCGTACTTTCTGTCAAACCAATCGGCGATCAGGAGCTTTTACATTTCTTTACAAGCATTCTTAGATTGGAAATCTGCTACCTGTAAAAATCGCCCTAGTGTTTGTAATCGCAACTTGACCCACCGGGGAGTACCCGTAAAATCCACAGTATTTAGCGGTGATTGGAACTCCCTTACTTACGTATATAAATTTATTCTGCTGCTAATTATTGGAACCTGCAATGAGTCAGAAGTTGAAGCTTGTAGGCATCGTGATGCAAGTGCATACAAGTGAAGAGAGTGGAAGAGAGCTGAAGCAAGGTGAAGTTATGCAGATTTGATGCCGGGGAGAGTCCGCACGCAGGGTCAGACGAGTGCGCTGTCGCTCAAATGAGTGTCACTCATTTGAGCGACTGGTCAAGTATTTTCACCAACAGCTATAAATAAAGTAGAGATTCATATCATACAAGGTGTTGCTGTGAAAAAACTTTCCATTTTGTTATCCACAGGAGTTGTGTCATTAATTTGGTGCGCTGCTGCTAGCGCTACCACTTATGTTAATCCTAACGGTAAAACTACTTTAAACTTGTCAGAAAAAGGAAACAATCGCAGCGGTTTTTACTTGACCAAAGTAGGCAATCGGGAATTTTTGGGCAATATTCAAATTACCCGTTCCGAAGGAGCAGCAGGCTCTTACTATTACAATGGGACTTTTAAAGACAGTGCGACCGGCCCTGGCCGAAAAATTGTTTGTTCTGGAGATATTGCTATTGTCAGGCGTCAAGTTGGAAGAAGCAGCCAATTGGGAGCCGAAGTTACTTGGAAGGTGAAAGCAGGAGAAAATTGTCCTTCTATTGGCCAGACATTTAAAGTAAATTTAGTCGAAGCTTTACCGCGTCCTAATGCAAGTGGCGACTATACTTCTAGCAATGCTAATACTTGGTCGAGTCCAACAAATGGTTTTGTAACTTGGCCTGCTTGGCGTGTCACCTCGCGAGATGGACAACTCAACTGTCGCAAGACCGCAAACGGAGCAATTCAACAAGTTTACCGCGCGGATAAAGATACAGTTGCTGCTGAACTCAGGGGAGCAAATGCTATTTCGATGGCGAACGGTCAACCCTGGTTACTCACAAGACAAGGCTGTTATGTGCGCGCTAATTCTCAATACATTCAGCCAGTTTCTATGCCTGAATAAGTGATCGTAAGTAGGGAGCATCTCAATGAAAGCAGCCAAGCCCAAAATTGGAGTTTTGAGGTCAGAGGTAGAAGGCAGAAGCCAGAAGGCAGGAGCCAGAAGAAGTATTTTTACAAATATGAGAGGCTCCCTGTTCCCCTGTCAGAGCCACGCGGCTGACCAAAAGACATGAATTTAGTATAGAAGGAGTATTTTGAAAACAATTCTGTTGGGATAAGCTGTTGTGGATTTAAATTGTATGTCAAAAAACAATAAAACAATGAGTGGGGTGGGCGTCCCGCCCGCCTCGAATATGCAATTTAAATAAAAAATCCGCGTTATTTTGTGGCTTCACTACTAAACAATCCATCACTGCATAACAATTGCCCTGCACAGGAGTACCCTCTCATCCCTGTTTATCCTGCAAAAGTTACATAGCGTGACAAAAGTTACGCTCGCCCGTTAAATAGAAACTCGCTATCGTCATAAAATTAAAATTAAACTGCTCAAAGAATCGCCGATTTTCCTGTTAAACAAAAACGCCGCACCATAGCTAATTATGTTAAGGAGGATGTCAATCAGAATAGTGGTATCGACAAGAGATAATCGTTAGATACTCGTCATCCACAGCATAAACTAATCGATTCGTATCATCAATTCGCCGCGACCAAAAACCAGCCAGATTCTCCCTCAGTTGTTCGGGCTTTCCGATCCCCTCAAACGGCAATCGGATTGTTGCCTCAATTAGCTTGTTAATTCGTTTTAAGGTTTTCTTATCTTGCCCTTGCCAATATAAATAATCGCCCCAAGCCTCATCCGTCCATGCTAACTTTCTAGTCATCCAACAAATTTCGCTCTACCACTTTCCCCTGCTTAAACTGAGCAATAGAACGCTCCAAATGGGCAGCATTGGGGGGAGATTTGAGTAAATGAACTGTTTCCAGCAAACTATTAAAGAACTCTAGCGACATCACCACCGCATCCTCCGCATCCCGTCTAGTGATGATGGTATAGTCCGTATCTTCCACTACTCTGTCTAAAACAGCCTTGAGGTTATTTCTCGCTTCGCTAAAAGAAACAATATTCATGTATAGCCTTTCTCAGAAAGATGAGGTACAATAACAGCAGTGTGTAAACCAGTTAAAAATATTTGATGATGTAACTTG
>NZ_JAUBQQ010000071.1:0-32849 GCF_036701335.1 Microcoleus sp. Pol12B5
TCCGTTCTATCAAGACTACTAATTATCAAGAATTAGCCAAAGCCATAGAGTGGGCGTTCAGTCAAGTTACATCATCAAATATTTTTAACTGGTTTACACACTGCTGTTATTGTACCTCATCTTTCTGAGAAAGGCTATAAACTAGAAATTACTGTTGCAGATACTGAGTTGCCCACTGACTCGAAATCAACGGATTTTGGGGAATCAGAATTATCGCCCGAACCAGTAGTAATTAATCCCAGTTAATGAGTAAATCGCGCCCTCACCCTTTCATCACAAAGTCTAACAATCGGTGAGCCATTTCTAGCTTGCTGCAAGATGCTATTTCTACTTGCTTCCCGGCGGCATTAATTAATATTGCTTGATTGGTATTGCTGCCAAAACCTGCCCCTATTTGATCGATCGGGTTTGCGGCAATTACATCCAGTTTCTTCGATCGCAATTTCTCCAAAGCAGGCTTGACAATATCGCCAGTTTGTGCTGCAAAACCGATTAATTTTTGGTGCGGCTGTTTCAATTTTCCCAACTCTGCCACAATATCCGCTACCGGTGCCAAAGGCAAACAATTCGGGAGCGATCGCTTCGGCAATTTTTCACTACTGTACTCGGCCGGCTTCACATCCGCTACCGCCGCCGCCATCACCGTCAAATCCGCATCGTGAAAGCATTGCAGGATCGCCTGCCGCATTTCTTCTGCACTCGCAACTGCGATCGCCCGCACACCTGACAGTGGCAACTCGCCAGTTATACTGTGTACCAGCGTCACTGTCGCACCCCGGTGCTGTGCAGCTTGCGCCAAAGCTATACCCATTTTGCCGCTGGAAGGATTGCCGATAAACCGAACCGGATCGAGGTGTTCCCGCGTTCCTCCCGCACTGATCAACACCCTAATGCCCGCTAAATCTCGATCGCCCTTCGCATACAACAGCGATTCAATATGAGGCAAAATCTCATAAGGTTCTGCCATGCGGCCGACACCCGCGCGATCGCACGCCAGCATTCCCGCCCCCGGATTCGCAGCATGATAGCGCCGATAACTCAATATTTCCCGCCAATTCCGCTGCACCGTCGGCTGTTCCCACATATCCGTATTCATCGCCGGTGCCAGCAAAATTGGGCAACTAGAAGCTAAGACAGTATTAGTCAGCAAATTATCAGCAAAACCCCCCGCCAACTTAGCCAAAGTATTAGCTGTCAAAGGAGCAATCACAAAAACTTCCGCCCATTCTCCCAGTTGAATATGCAGGGGACGCCCGTGACTTGCTTGCCAAAATTCTTTGTCAGTAAAAGCAGGATGGCGGCAGAGAGTAGCAAAAGTCAAAGGCGTTACAAACTCCCCAGCCGCATCAGTAAGAATAGCTTTAACTTCCGCTCCAGCTTTCGCTAAAGTTGAAACTACTTCGCAAACTTTGTAAGCCGCAATCCCGCCACTAACCCCGATTAAAATTCGTCTGCCTTTCATGTAATTTTTTAATAAAAAAGAATCAAGAAAGAAATTAAGATAAAAACAGACTAAAATCCCTCACTCATCTGTTTAATCTGCAACAAAATATGCTGCTAACTTCTTCCTCAATCCCGTAGAAAATTTTGAGCTAGATTTTTAAGTCTATGCTTCGTCGTAGGCTTCCATATCCAGAAGGTGGAGATAAGGTTCAACCATCTCTGGCCGCTGAAAAGCAAGCGATCGCAACAAATGCCAATCATTCAATCCCTCAAAAGGATCTGTATAATCGTCAACTTCCAAACGGACAGCCAATTCCGCCACGTCCTGAGAAGTAAGTACAGCAATATCGCGCGATGCTTTGGTTAAAGTTTTCATTTTTTTCCCCTGCCCGAGACTTCCGCCATACTATATACTAAACCTTTAATCAGATTTCGACACAGTTTCTACAACAAAACTTCGCATTACATCTATAACTTCCGGCAGAATCTCGTGTCCCATGTTAAATTCTCGATACTGCACCGCAGCTCCCCAAGCCGTCAAACTCTCGCGCGATCGCACAGCAGCACTAACAGGCACAATAGTATCTTGAGTACCGTGTACGATTAAAACAGGTGGCAAAACACTCCCCGCAACTGGCGAAATCTGGTGTAAATAACCACTCAGACAAATTAAACCAGCTAGGGGCAAAGTCAATCCCACATCTAGAGTCATCGCTCCGCCTTGAGAAAAGCCACCTAAAATCGTGCGAGACAAAGGCACGCCCGTGCTGCCTTCCAAAGACAGCAAAAATTCCCTCAGCAATTGCCGGCTTTCTACCAATCCCTGAGCGTCTTTGCTTTGAAGGTTATACCACGCTTTGCCGCTTGTTACCTGGGGATGAGGAAATGGGGCATCGGGAAATATAAACTGATAATCCGGCAAATTGAAAAAGGGCGCTAAGGAAGTCAAATCCCGAGCATTAGCACCCCATCCATGCAAAGCGACAATCAAAGCGACAGGCTTGCGATCGGTTTTTGGCGGAATGCTAATAAATTGTAAAGACATCGTAGTTAGTAATTGGTAATCTGGCATCACTACAATTATAAATTGTCACGACGGGTAAAACCCCAAATGTTTGTTTTGGGCGACATTTAACTATAAATTAAGACGAGCTTGGCAATAACTCTAACTCAGGACAGTTGACTGTTAATTGTAGGGTGCAACCTAAGCACCGCGAGCATCTTTCACAGGAATGCAAGCCAAATTCTCGCTAGGTATATATAGCCCAGTCTCATTAAGAGTGAGGTATGTCTGGTAATTGGTAATGGGTAATGAATAATGGCGCTACCCTGCTTTTGAACAGCAAGCTTTTTCATGATGACCTTTTTCCGGATTACCGATTACCGAACACCGAAAACCCACGCGCCCACGAACTTTTTTAAGAACTACTATGTCTCAATCGACTTCTCCGGTTCGCACTCCTAAAAACTATTTTAAAAAAAATCAACTTCTACCAATTTATTCACCTAATTTCACTTGATATTAGTTCTCAGAAAAGCTGCAACCGTAGAAGGCATCTAAACCATTCAACAGTAATTTATCCCCCATTCTAAAATCTAAAATCTAAAATCTAAAATCGATTGACACCTACCGCAGGTGAAACCTTAGAAATAGATTGCTCGAACTGTTGCCGCACCGGCACCTCAATCAAGAATTCAGTTCCCTCTCCAGGAGCCGATATGCACCTGAGCGAACCTTGATGTTTGTCTACTATTTGATAACCGATAGACAATCCCAAGCCAGTACCTTTACCTACAGGCTTGGTAGTAAAAAACGGATCGAACAAACGTTTTTTGACATTCTCTGTCATGCCCGTTCCATTGTCAGCGATCCGCACGCATACACAATTAGAACTTAAAAGTTCAGTGCGAATCCGAATAGTATGTAAAAATCCAGAATTGGAGGCGTTGTTTTTGAGATTTTTTTTACTTTCTGCATCAGATAAAACATCAATAGCATTGCTCAGAACATTCATAAATACCTGATTCAATTGTCCCGGCCAGCACTCTACCAATGGCAAATTCCCGTATTCTTTGATGATTTTAATGCCAGAAAAATCTGCTTTTGGTTTCAGCCGACTATCCAAAATCATCAAGGTGCTGTCAATGCCTTGGTGAATATCAACAGACTTCATTTCAGCTTCATCCAAGCGTGAAAAATTCCTCAGAGAAAGCACGATCTGGCTGATCCGTTCAGCTCCCAGATTCATAGATTGTAGGATTTTAGGCAAGTCTTCAATGATAAACTCCAAATCAATATCTTTTAATTTCGCTTGCACTTCGGGCGTTGGGTTCGGATATTGCTGCTGGTATATTTCCACAAGTTCCACCAAGTCTCGAGTATATGCGCCTGTATGGATCAGGTTGCCAGAGATGAAGTTGACAGGATTGTTAATTTCGTGGGCAACTCCAGCCACCAACTGCCCCAAGCTGGACATTTTTTCAGTTTGGATTAGTTGAAATTGAGCTTCCTGCAAATTTTTTAGTGCCGTTTCTAGTTCAGCGGTGCGCTGTTTTAGTTGAATTGTACGATCGTACACTTGCTGTTCTACTTTTGCAGTACGTTCTAGAGACATCAACAGGTAAATCGTCAAGCTGCCAGTCATCAATAGCCCGATCGCGCCAATTGCCAGCGAACCCTGATGCGTCCTCATACTGTTGTACCCCTTTCCAGGCAAAACTAGCAGCCTCCACTGGCGGTCTGCTACGTTAAATAGGCGAGTGCAAGCACTCGGATTTTGACAGATTTTTCCCCGCAAATTAGTTAACTCTGGCTTTTCGTGTTTGGGGTTATCTATCAACTGCTTAGCTTGTGAGTCGTAGCGCACCAGAAAGCGTTCTTTCTCTATAGCAGAGTTGTCATAGAGGTAAAAATTAATCTTGTCTAAATTTAGCGATTCTAAAGAGGAATCGACCATACTCGTGATCTGAAACAGACCCGCAATAACTCCCATGAGGTTTTGGCGGCCGTTAACGGAGTTATCAGCAGAAGTTGTACGGCGGTGTACTGGTAGAAATACTTGCAATCCCGGTTGATTGTTGCTGACTAATCTAATCCGCGCGGAAGCCGCTATTTTCCCGGTATTCACCGATTTTTCTAAAGCTGATTTGCGATCGGGGCTGGAGGCAACATCAAAACCGATCACTTTGTTATCTTCTTCTAATGCTTCTCTGTAAATAATGGGAAAGTATTCCAATCGCACTCTTGCTTTGACCTGCTTTTTGTCAGGAGTTCGTTCGTAAATTTGAAATGTCGGAAAACCTTCGGCTCGAATTGTCCGTTCGTAAGCTGTTTTTTGGGCAGCCGGCACGCGCCGAATCCAATTAACAGAATGTATAGCAGCATTTCGGGAAAGTGCAGGTTGAGCGAATTCCTTAAAATCTTGTCTCGTAACTTCAGTAGATGCCCTGTAGAATCCTTCAAGTGAGTACAGAACTTCTAAATTTTTATTGATGCTTTGCTGCAATGTCACATTCAGGCGATCGGCTTGCTGATGAAATTCAGCTTGCATTCGTTGGTTTTCCGAATGCCACACAACGGCTGCGGCTGCCAATGACAAACTCGTCCCTGTGCAAAGAGTCAGCGCTGCTGGAATGTAGCGACGGTGCGACTGTAAACTTTCGGTCAGCGAATTAAACCAATTGCTCGCAACATTCATATTCCCACACCTTCTGCTACCGGAGTGCAATTCGTTTAAGGACTTGTGAAATTCCTTGATAGCACGAAGGGCAGCGCAGAAACGAGATTGTCTAAAAACTTATGATCGCAGGAATAAGACTTACCCTGAGCAACTCAGTTTCTACGAAAATATTGGTCTGGTAACGAGAAAGTTGGGAAGAAACCGGCTTTTTACGAATAGTGTATCCACGACTGAGGAATTGTAACTAAGTGTAACTAAGTGTAACGAAGCCAGTTCCCATCTGGGCCCTCCCAAATTCTTTCCCCGGAAGAACCTGGGAACGAGAAAAAACCTTGATCTGGTGGGGCGGGTACTCAATACCCGCCCTACAAAGCCAACTTAAAGGTGGAACCGCTTACAAAACAGTCCCTATTTCCTTCAAATAAACCCGTGTAAACGGTTCATCATCCCCCAGAGTATACTGTTCGATCAACCCTTGGCGGCGAATAGAAATACTATTTCCTTCCCTCACCACAACAGTATCGTCATCAGTGCTTTCTCTAACCAACATCATCTCAGTTTCTCCCGGATTATCTAGCACCACCATATTGCTGCCCCGATAAAACATTCCCTCAGCTTCCAAAATATCTTCGGGATATTCAGCAATTAACAAATCGAGCTTGGGATTCCGTAGCAAACTTTGCACGTTAAGATGGTAATTCTTATTCAAAACTTTTTCAGAACGGTTAACAAAAAGTCCACCGCGACAAACAGCACCGATTGTCCAATCGGGATGCTGCAACAGAATATGGTCGATGGTTTCTTGTAGGTCATGTACCGAAATTCTGTTTAAAGTAATAATCGGAATTCTGGCGGATTTTCCCGATTCAAAGAAAGTTTCGATAATATGCGAAGGCACATCAACTCCTTCGCCGACAGCGGGGTTGAGGTGCATAAAAATTCCCGGCGCGGCATTGATCTCGATAATCCCAAAATTGCCTGTTTTCCAAGATTTGGCGAGAGTTTCTGTCATCACATCAATCCCCAAACAAGTTAACCGGAAATGTAGGGCGATATCTTGAGCCAAAACAATGTTATCCGGGTGAATAGTGCGGGTAGCGTCGATGCTGATGCCGCCTGCGGAAAGATTAGCGACTTTGCGTAGATACACAGTGCGATCGCTACTTGGCACACTATCCAATGACAGCCCTTGTTCTTCCAGATACATTTCCATCGCTTCGTCGGACTGAATTTTGCTCATGGCCGAAGTTGGCGTATCCAAACGTTCTGGTTTGCGGTTTTCACGGCGGATCAATTCGCGAATTGTTGAGTCGCCATCACCTGTTACGCAAGCGGGTCGGCGTTCAGTTGCAGAAACAAATTTGCCGTCAACGCACAGCAGCCTAAAATCCGATCCTTTGATGCTGTTTTCCACAATTACTCGCACCGGATCGGTTTCGGGAATAGCCTTAACTGCTCTTTTAAAAGCTGCCTGCAATTCCTCGGCATCCCGGACATCTGCTGTTACGCCAATTCCTTTATGACCGACTACTGGTTTGATAGCAACTGGGTAGCCAATTTCTCTAGCAACTGCCAGAGCTCCGTTTTCTGTGGAGACAATATCGCCTTTGGGAACAGGAAATCCTAATGTAGCGAGAAAAGCTTTACAATCGTCTTTGCGCGTGGTAAAATCTGAGTCTAAGTGGCTGTCAGAATCAAAGGTCGTTGCAGAGCCACGAACCAGTTTTTTGCCGTACCCATATTGCATTAGTCCTTCATCCCACAAATAAAATGCGGGAATGCCTTTTTGGGATGCCGATCGCATTAACGAATAAACTGTCGGGCCTCCGTAAACTGACTGCCGGAACATATTTTGCAGCGCGCCAATTTGTGCTTCCAAGGGAAAGTCTTGATTTTGATTAATGGCTTCAAACCAATCCCAAACTGCGTACACTACTGCTCTGGCAGTGCGGGCGTGAAGTGCTTCTATGCTGATTCTGTTAAACTGAGAAAACGGCTTGATGTTCCAGTGTTGAAAATGCAAACCCATGTCGAGTTTTGCTACTTCTGAGGCGGTACGGCCGAACAGTTGGGCATGGTTCAAGAAAGTTTCGTGCAGGAATTGCGGGTAGCGATCGCTAATAATTTCCTGGTAATGTGCGATCGGCAAAGGTTCGCTCGCGCCCGTCACCGCTAAATCAAAAACTAAAGCCGCGGTGTCTAAATAAGGATTGGGCCCGATATAGTGTTTGAAGTTGAAAACATCAAAAATATCGGTTTTTCGAGCATTGACGCGGGCTGTTTCAGTGGTTTTTTCTTGCAGCATTTTCTAACCTCCTTTGAGCTAATTTTTTACGGTAACTTTATAGTCGGTGCATGGGATACTACCTGCGGGCATAGATATTCCAGCAGTGAGATAAATACTCCCAGCAATTCTGCCTTCAGTATTGCCCGATAGGGGGAGTGGGAGAGTAGGGGAGATGGGGAGAGGGGGAGAGGGGGAGAGTGTGAGAGTGGGAAAATATTCCTTCTTCTTTCAACATCTAACTAAGCATAGATGACTAAGCATAGATAACTAAGCATAGATAACTAAGCACTTATGACTAACGACTACTTCTTTCCCCCCTTGCAAAAAAAAGCTATAACTTTTGAGAGGTACACTGTGTACTTATAATTGTTTATGACAGTGAAAGAAAATTTAAGAGGCAGCAAATTATGAAGATCGCACAAACTGCTCTCAGGGAAAAAGTTCACCACTTAGCTGAGGAAGCATTTCACCGGAAGCTAATTTCTGGCTACGGTGATGGTCAAAACAGCAACGAATATCAGATTGTCTGGAACGGCAAACCCAGACACCTACCTTTAGAACGGGCGAGTACCATATTGAGCAATTTGATCGAGCGATCGCACTAACGGGCGATCGGACTAATTGAGGACTTACGCTCATCAACCCGATTTCTACGAGCAATCAGAGGAGGATTAGCGAAGAATCGGATCAGAAACCGGATTGATCACCGCGCGCGCGTCGGCCCTGTAATTTAAGCTCATTTCTTGACCCCTCCTATCTCCTGTTAGGGGGGGTAAGTTTGTTTCGTGGATCGTCGAGGATGAGTAAACTCCCATATCACCCTTGCTGTGTGCGTTCTAGAGTGGTAGAAACCGGAGATTTTTTTGTATCTATATATACCTTTGGGCCGTTTTCGGAAAAAGGAAGTTTGTGTTTTAGTGAAATTTAATAAATTAAAAGTGGAGATAATATGGCGAGCAACGAAATTCAGGGGAAGTTGCTAATTATTGGTGGTGCGGAAGACAAAGAGGGGGACTGCAAAATTCTGCGGGAATTCTTGCGCTGCGCCGGAGGCACTAAATCCCGCGTCGTAGTGATGACGGCTGCGACAAGCCTGCCGGGAGAAGTAGGAGATAATTACATCCGACTGTTTGAGCGACTTGGCGCTGAAGATGTGCGAGTTGTTGACACCCAGAAACCGGAAGATGCCAACAATCCAGAGTATTTAGAAGCGATCGAACAAGCGACCGGCATATTCTTTACCGGCGGAGATCAATCGCGGATTATTAGCTGCTTGAAAGACACCCAACTCGACGCAGCTATGCACAAACGCTTCTCTGAAGGGATCATCATTGGCGGCACCAGTGCCGGCGCGGCGATGATGCCAGACGTGATGATTATTGAAGGAGACTCGGAGACAAATCCCCGCGTTGATGTGGTAGCAATGGGGCCGGGAATGGGTTTCCTTCCAGGAGTCGTCATCGACCAGCATTTCGCCCAGCGAGGTCGTCTGGGACGCTTAGTTTCTGCACTCTTGCTGCAACCTGCCGTGTTGGGATTTGGTATTGACGAAAATACAGCTATTTTAGTCCACGGTGATGAGTTGGAAGTTATTGGCGAAAACGCTGTAACTGTCATCGACTCGTCGGAACAACTCCACGACAATCTGGAGGGACTGTTGAAGGATGAGGCTTTGGCGATTTGCGGGGCCAAGTTGCACATCCTCCCCCACGGATATCGGTTTAACTTAAAAACTCACCAGCCCGTGCTCCATAACGTAGAAACTACAGCAGAGAGAGAAAGGGCGATCGCCTAATTTACTTGCAACTGGCAAACATCTTAAAATTATGTAAGGTGAGCACTGCACACCTTACCCATTCTACCCAGTAGGATGGTTAAAAACCCAGTTTATCTGTCCACCAGTAATAAAAAGAAGAGGATTTTACCTCTTCTTTTATTGCTGCGGTATCGGGTTTTTTAAGCACTTTTCTGTTCGCCAAAAATCGACTGCTGCCCTTCTGCAGTCGATATTAAATTCCACCCTTGAACTCTCAGCTTCTGATAAGTTGCCCATCCCTTAGAACCGCCCGGTTCCCGGTAGTCGGGTACAGCGAACTGCGGAAAAGCTGTATAAGACCGCCACCCCTGACGGGCATCGGTGCGTAAGTGCAATATCTTTTCTCCCTTGCCTCCGAGTCTGGGCAACCAACACATTTGTTTTAGCATTTTTAACACTCCAGAGTTTTACAGTAACGGTAATTCGTCAACATCCCCAATTAAACTTTTAGAGCTTTAGAGCCACTGCTCGGAATATCTAACGGGTAACAGGGACGAATGAGATTTTCACCAATTACCAATTACTGAGGTAGCAGCAGTCGTTAAAGCTGATTTCGGTTCTGCCAAGTTTGCCAGTCAAAAACTATAAAACAACTGCTGCCAAGACATAAGCAAAAATAATCATTGCTCTTCTCGGCTCAAACTTGGCTTAAAGTCGATGGCGCGAAAATCCAGTTGAATAAAGCATTCATTCTTGTGGTTTTCCTTGCCTTATAATTACAATCACATCCTCGCTATTTCCGCCTAAAATGACATCTTTCTACAGTATTAGCTCTGTTAGCGAAAAAATGTTCCTTTAGTTACAAATATTAAACTCTGACCACGATTTATTTAGTTATCAAAAGTTAAATTACTTTTCATAAACAGCCCTTAATATTTTTTAGTTACTTTAACTACATTTTTGATTGATTTAAATCTGGCCTCCGGGTGCTTAGTGGCGCACCTTACTCAATCGCTAGGGTGTCTACTACTAAACCCTCCGGGTGCGCCTATAAGTACCTAACAACATAAGAGTTACAGGTGTAAATCTTAAGAACGATGGCGACAGATTTACCAAATTGTAAAAATCAATACTAATCACACTGATAAGTTCTGCAAACCAGATATTCATGGCCGCTGCAATTGAATTCAAACTCTTCGCTCCCAACAACAAAGCAGCTATACTGCTCGGCTCTTTTTCCCAATGGGAAAAAAAATTATTAGAAAAAGATGACAGAGGTTATTTCCGCACTAAAATTTAGGGCGTTGCTTAATCAGGGTATGAAAAAAATAAGTTTAAAATCCCGAAGCTTTGTAGATACTGGTTTCTATGACTTGCATATTTAGCCTTTCATACTATAAATCAGCAACGCCCGGTTTTGTTAGTCACAGCAGTAGGAATACCGATGCTGTGGATGGGCGAAGAGTTTGGACAATCCACTCGGCAAACTCCCAACCAGTCGAATAAACTGCAATGGTTTTTGTTAAAAAATTAGCCAAATCATGAGTTCTTGGAATACTACAAACACGTGATTCGGCTGCGGAAAAAAGTTCCGGCACTTTATACCAAAAATATTGATGTTTATCACGAAAATCCCGCAGCTAAAGTGCTGGCTTACTACCGCTAGAGCGATGAGGAAATGCGAGCAGTAGTTGTCGCTAATTTTTCGGATACTTATCTATCTGGTAACAGCATTCCTAAGTTTCTGGCGGCAGGAAGTTGGCACGAGTGGATGTATAACAAAATAGTAGAAGTTGGGGAAGAAGAGTTTAAGTTTGATTTGCCGGAATGATCAGCGCAATTATTTGTTTGACAGCCGGAGAATTATGTCTCTAGGCAGATGATCGGCCCAGTTGTACAACAGTAAATTGTATTTAGGATGGGGGCACCAAACTCAACAAACTGGGTTTTTCTACCTAGGTGGATGGCTGTAACGATACTTTTTTGTAAAAAAACTCGCTTTCTGCATCCAAGAGTGCGATCGTAATTCCTGGTATTGAGAATAAAAATTGCACGGCGACGTGCCAACTGTCAATTAACAAGTCAATTAACACAAACTTTGTCGGAGGACAAACTCTATGGGCTGGCTAAAAAGATTGTTTGGTTTAGAAAAACTTGAAAATCAAGAAACTGTTGATGCTCCTGCTTACCAAGCACCTGTAGCTCAATCTCAAGCTCAATCTCAACCTGCTGCGAGCGCTCAGACAATCCCGCCGGAACGCATGGGCTTGAACGGAGAATATGATCAAAGCGGTTTAGCTAAACGGGTTGCTCAGGCTTTCGATGCAAATCCAGATGTTGCGGATATTGAGACTGTTTATGTGGCTCAACTTGGCACTACGGTGGTTCTCAAAGGTACAGTTCCCAGTCAGGAAATTGTCAACAAGTTGGTGACAATTGCTAAAGGTGTTAAGGGTGCAACTGGGGTGGAAACTAATGAAGTTACTGTCGGATAACGCGACGGTTATTTCTAACAGTTAACAGTTAGCAGTTAACTGTTAACCAGTTAGTAGTTAACTGTTAACTGTTTTTTTGATTTATCTTTATCTCAATAAAAAATATGACAGGCGAAACATTAGAACCTACTCGCGGGAAATTAGAACGCACTCTTTCGCAGGGAATTCAAGCTTTGTACCGCTCTCAGCTCGGACACCAAACGAGTCAGGCGCTCTGCAATCTTTTGGATAACAAATTAATAATTGTTATCGAAAATGGGCTTACTCAACCAGAAAAACTGCTCGCTCAGAACGGTCAGCAAGATTTGGCTTTGCAGGTGCGGACAGAATTAGAATCTGTCATGGAATTGCCACTGAAAGAATTAATTCAAAAGGTTTTGGGCGTGGGAGTCACTGATTTGCTCCGCGATGCGACCTTGGAGACAGGCCGCACTGGAACGATCGCAATTTTGGACTCTGCACCTCAAGTCCGTGATTCTAATTATAAATCTAAAACTCAACCAAAACCAGTGGAGAGTCGAGGTGCTGGCGGATAACTGTTTCTAAATCTTTGATGTTAAAAGGTTTGGAAAGGTATTCCACGCAGCCTGCTTCGAGAATTCGAGCGCGGTCTTCTGGTTTGGCTAGTGCTGTGACAGCAACAATCGGAATATGTCTGAGATCGGGGTTTTGTTGGACGCGCTTTACTACTTCCATACCGTCTATATCCGGTAGGCAAATGTCGAGTACGATTAGGTCGGGTTGTCGATCGACTGCTGCGGAAAGAGCTGCGTACCCGTCCACTGCTCCCACGCACTCGCAGCCGAATAAATCGAGTATTTGTGTCAGCAGCTCTAGGTTGTCCGGATTGTCGTCTACAGCCAACACTAAAGGACGCTTGTCAACCTGGGGTTGACCGCTAATGAAAGACGAGGATTCCAATTTATTGTCCCAATGAAGGTAGTTCATAAATGCCGAGCGCAACGATCAAAAAATTTGTTACCGAGGCATTCTTCAAGTGGCACTGCGGCACTTGAAACAGATTGGCTCGTATTGGTAGCTCTCCCATGACCAGTTTTTGGTCTAATCCGATACAATATCGCTACAAACTGCGGGCAAAATGACCGCTGTTGATTAACCCCATAGCACCTGCTTAATTCTACCTCTCCCAGCGCCAATTACCAACTTAGGGGCTCTTGGTGCGTCAGCCCTGGTAAAAACACGCAATAAATACGGAGAATCTTACCAATAAAGCATCCTCGCTTAATAGCATTGAAGAGTGGCGACAGCTTTTAAGGATAATAACAACATTAAACATGGGTTTCCATACAAGGATCTACCTAAAGGCAGATTCTCACCCATACTTAATTTTAATAACTTCCACCTGCTGAGAGATACTTGATTACTCTACTTTATACTTCAATGTTTTTAAGTAGTAATCATCACAATTTAAGCCAGTAAAAAAATTAAGTTTTTACATGAGCTTTACCGGATATTAACCTTGGAGGTTTTAATGACAATTCCAATCAGAGACGACCTGACTTACATTTTGCTCAAAAAGATTGGCAGCGGAAACGGCAGGGGAGAGTCGGAAATTAGGAACGCAGCCGAAGAATATGTCGGTCACCAGGTGGCAGAAGCGGAATTGCTCGGTCATCTGGACTACCTCAACCAAAGAGAATTTATTAAAGCTGACTTTAGTGGAGAACCTTACGGAGGAACTGAGGTATTGCCGCCTTTAGTCGCATTTCAAGAAGCTGATTTAACAGAAAAAGGCCGCAAACTGTTACACAAAATGGAGACGAATCCTCCGAAGTCGCTCCATCAAGAAGGGTCGGCAGTTCCTATCGCTTCAAAGGATATGCCGTTTTTGGAAAAAGTGATGGTAAACGGTCACTTGGAGGATATTTTTGATGCCCGTGACATTACCGAAGTAGTGTACCGGGTCATGCGCGATGTGATGACAAAAGACGCCATCGAGCACGTGGAATCTGAATTGCACAAAGAAGTTTTGCCTACGGATGACAAAACCCTGCAACAAGAAATAGCAGACCTCTGGAAAGATACCAATCCGCTGGTGGGATTGCTCAGCCGGGTGCGTCAACCTTTGACCGGCGCGCCTGCACCTTTGGGGATCGATGGCAATTTGTTTGCACGGAGGGTGGAACTAGAAGGCGCACTTCCTTCAGGAGTAAAACCGGAAACTGCGATCGCGGCTGTATTTTCGGCAACGAAGGATGAGCTGTCCGAGGAGCGAATTCAGGAAATAGCTGGCTTTTTGCCGGACAGAATTCGGGAAATTTGGGCGTCTGCTTAACGAGACGTTTTAAGGTATAAATACTTACTAGCCGGGTTGAGCAACCAGTATTTTCCCTCCAGAGGGCAGAATACTGGTTGCTCAACCCGGTTTCTTTATACTTTTTGCCTGGTAGCTTTGCAATTGCTTTGTAGTGAGGACTTGAGTCCTGATCAAACTCGATCGAACTTTCGTCCTCACTAATGTCAGATCGCTCTTTCCTTGCCTTGTAATTGCTGTGAAAAACCCGGTTTCTCACCGAAATTTGTCGGAAAACCAGAAATATCTCCATAAACCGAGTTTCGTATCATTGGGTTGGGTCAAGCCCCTAGACAGAGCGAAAGTATTGTAATGTATAATACAAGGCAAGTTAAGACTGTGGCTCGCAAAAATGCTGTCAACAGCCCGGGAGATCAAAAGGCATGACCCGCACCAAAGTTACACAAATGTCACGATCGACTTTAGAACAAGAGATTTTACTCAATCGAATTACCAATCGCATCCGCAACTCTTTAGAACTGCAAGAGATTTTGACGACAACTGCGCTAGAAATCCGCAGCTTTTTACAGAGCGATCGAGTAAAAGTTTATCGCTTTGAGGCCGACGGTAGCGGTGAGGTCATTGCTGAGTCCATCAACGGTGACAATTTGCCATCTATGCTGGGTTTGCGCTTTCCACCAGGCGACATTCCCCATAGTGCTCGGGAAATGTTTCTCAAAGCGCGGCAGCGAGTGATTGTAGATGTGGAATTGAAGCATCAAACAATTAATCGGTTAGATTGTCCCGAAACCGGTAAAACTTTAGCAGTTGAAGATATTACCTATCGTCCTGTAGACCCTTGTCACGCTGAATATCTGAAGGCTATGGGAGCACGTTCTTCTCTGACGGTGCCGATTTTGCATCAAAATCACCTTTGGGGGCTGTTGGTGTCTCACCATAGTCAACCGAAACGGTTTAGCGATCGAGAATTGAAAATGGTGCAGTTGCTTGTGGATCAACTTTCAATTGCGATCGCCCAATCTTTCCTGCTGAGTCAAGCTAGACAGCAAGCGCGCGACGAAGCTGTTATCAACCAAATTACCAGTTTGCTGCATTCTCCTCTGGAACTCCACGAAATTCGGAAAGCAGTTCTCGAACAAACTGTCAAGCATTTGCATGGTTCAGGAGGGCGTCTCTACATTGCAGCCGAGTTTGGCGATCGGCCCGCTTTGCTTTATACCTGTGGCCAGCAGCCAGCGGACATCGACCTTGAACTTAGCCCATTTTGGCAGCAGATTATGGGGAGGGCAAACCAAGACGATCCACCACAAACAGCTAATCATACCAGCCAATTAGGTATTTTTGAAAATCTATATTCCCAGCATTACAGCTCAATTGACAGCAATATTTCCAGTTTTCTCGTACCGCACTTGTACGCAATTTCCGATATTTCTAAAGAACCTCAACTTAAATCTGTATCTGCCAATTTAGTCGCAGCTTCCATTCGATCTTTTTTGGCAGTACCGCTGCAATATCGCCAACAGTGCATCGGCTGTCTCACTGTTTTTCGCAGCCCTATACAAACCGAAATTTTGTGGGCGGGCCGTTGCAGTTCGGACGCCCGGCACGATCGTCCCCGACAGTCCTTTGCAGCTTGGAAAGAAATCAAAACCGGCGAAGCTCAAAAGTGGACTAGCGAGGAACAGAAGCTAGCACAATCTTTAGGAACTCACCTGTACATGGCTGCAATGCAGAGGCGCGTCGAGGCGATGATCCGACATCAAGCTTCTCACGATCCATTAACCGGTTTACCTAATAGATTACTGTTTAATGAAAGGCTGTCTTTAGCTTTAGCTAGCGCTCACCAAAATGGAGAAATGCTGGCGGTAATCTTTCTAGATTTAGATAGATTTAAAAATGTTAACGATACTCTCGGTCACCCAGTGGGCGATTTGTTGCTGCAAAGTGTATCTCGGCGTTTGACTAACTGTTTGCGCGTGGGGGATTCGATGGCTCGTTGGGGCGGAGATGAATTTACTGTGCTGCTGTACAATATCAACACCCCGGAGGAAGCAACTAAGATTTGCCAGCTAATTATCCAGAGTTTAAGCAGTCCTTTTGATTTTGAGGGTCTGGAACTTTATATTAAGGCTAGCTTGGGAGTTGCTTTGGCTCCTTATGATGGAGAAGATGCAGAAACTTTGCTGAAAAATGCTGATGCGGCGATGTATAAAGCTAAACAGAAAGGTCGCAATAATTATCAGTTTTACACGCAGGCGATCGGCAGTAAAGTCTCCGAGGATCTTAACTTAGAAAATGATCTTTACAAAGCTCTAAACAAATCTGAGTTTGTCCTGCACTATCAACCGCAAATAAATTTAAATACTGGCAAAATAGCGGGCATGGAAGCTCTGATTCGCTGGGAGCATCCCGAACGCGGTTTGATTCCTCCCGATCGATTTATTTCCTTAGCTGAGGAAACAGGATTAATCTGCCAAATTGACGAATGGGTGATGCGGACTGCTTGCTTGCAAAATCGAGCGTGGCAATTACTGGGATTGCCGCCGATTCGGATAGCAGTGAATTTATCAGCCCGCCAGTTTCTGCAACCTCACACTGTACAAAGCATCGCTGAAATTTTAGCAGAAACCAAGTTAAATCCCGAATATTTAGAAATAGAAATTACCGAGAGCATTGCGATGACAGATGTGAGCTTTACTGTGTCGGTATTGCAGCAGTTGCAGGACATGGGAATTCACATTTCTCTGGACGATTTTGGCACTGGTTATTCTTCGCTGTGGTCTCTGAAAAACTTTCCCCTCAATAATTTAAAAATAGACAAATCTTTCGTGGCCGATTTGGTGACCGGCAGCAGCGGTGCTACTATTGTGAAACTGGCGATCGCCTTGGGACAGGGGCTGAATTTACAGGTGATTGCTGAGGGAGTGGAAACAGCAGAACAGTTAGCGTTTTTGCGATCGCATCAGTGCGATATGGGTCAGGGTTACTTCTTTAGCAAACCAATACCGGCGGCGGCTATAACCCAATTGTGCTTAGAAAATCAATCTGGGAAATAATATCGATTCCGGTGCAACCGGAATCGATATGACAGCTTAGGATCGCGAATTAAATAATTTACACAAGTTTGTGGGGTGGGGGGGACGCCCGCCCTTTCTGGACGGGCGGGACGCCCATCCCACAAGAACCATCAAAATTGTAAGTTATTTAATTCTCATTCCTTACTGCCAAACAAACACTTTCGCTTCGTATTCCGGCAAGTCAATCATAATATTGTCATCGCCAGATTCAACATCATAATTCCCAGTCCATTCGTGCCAAGTTCCGTTGGCAGGGAAGTGGGGAACGCTGTAACCTGCCAGATAATTTTCCGACATATTCGCCACTACTACAACTCTGGAACCTTCATCGTTCCAGCGAGTGTAAGCAAAAACTTTCGAGTCGGGGTCTTCGTGGAAAAACTCGATGTTTTCTGTGTAAAGTGCTTGGTTATTTTTACGCAGGTGAATCAAGCCTTTGTAGTATTCCCACAAACCTTTATTCAGGTCATTTCCTAGCAGCGTCCAGTCAATTTTAGATTGCTCAATTGTTTTGCCTTTGTATTCGCCAAATTCTTCGCCCATCCAAATCAGCGGCACGCCAACTGCTGTCATTAACAGCACGGTTCCCAACTTTGCCCGCTTGAAGGCGGCTTCATCCAAAATTCCGCGATCGCCCAATTCGGCAAAAATGCGATCGTGATCGTGATTGCTCAAATAATTGACTACATTCGTAGCACCCAAGTAACCTTGCTGCTTACAGTCGATTACCTCTTTGAGCCGTTCTAAATCAAAATTGTCCCCGCACAGTTGTGGAATTATGGAGTGATAGAAACTGTCGTGCCAGCAGCCGTCCATCGGCCCGTCTAGATTGGTGATGCTGGGCTCGTCGGGAATGTATTCGGCAACGGTGTAAAACGGTTTGGGGCCGGCGGCATTTTTGGCTTCTTGAACTACCCAGTGCATGAAATCGTAGTTAGCAATTTGTCGGGCGGCGTCGAAACGAATGCCGTCGAGATGATATTCTTGAATCCAGAAGCGGACTGTATCGCCAGCAAATCTGCGTGCGGGGAAAGTTCCTAAGTTTTCGTCGTAGAATTCGTAGTTAAATTCCGGGCCCCAATTGTTGTCTGGATCGCGGGGTTCATGGTGATACCAATAATCGTGATCGATTTGAGTGAGGGGGCTCGATGCTTCCGAGTGGTTGTAAATCCCGTCCATGATCACGCGAATCCCGCGCCCGTGACACTCGTCTATCAGGTTTTTGAGTTCTTCTGTGGTTCCGTAGCTGGACTCGGCAGCGAAGAAGTAGCGCGGGTTGTAGCCCCAACTGTAGTCGCCTGGGTATTCTTTGAGGGGCATGAGTTCGATCGCGTTGACGCCGAGTTCGACTAGGTAATCGAGTTTTTCGACGACGTGCTTGTACTTGCCGCGGGCCAGCGGGTCTGCTTCGCCACCGGAAAAGTCGGCAACGTGCATTTCATAAATCACTAATTCCCGATCGGCCGGTAGCGGTTTATCGTCGTGTTTCCAAACATAGGTATCGATAATGCGATCGCCATCTTTGATCCGAACAATGCCGTTTTGAGTAGGATCGTCGATGTCAGTCGCGTAGGGATCTACCACATCTACCCACTGATCTGCTTCCAGAAACCAGCTTTTCGACTGAACGCGAAATTTGTATTGATAAACGCCATCCTCCAACTCAACTCGCGTGCGAAAATAACCTTCTTCGTCCTTTTCCATCGGAATATCTTCCCAATTAGAAAAAGAGCCAATCAAGGCAGCTCCTTTGTTGTAGGGAGCAAATAACTTGAATTCAATTGGGGCGGCCATAATACCTCTTTCTAAAATATTTCAGTAGCAGTTGATACTTTTAATTTCGCAAATTTAAGCGAACTCAGGCATCACTCTACGGATATAATTTTTTTAAGGCTTAACTCTTCCTAAAAGTCTCGTAATCAGGCCTCTGTCTCCGCCTTTTATGAATTGATATCGCGCAATATTGGCAGTGCCAGCGAAATTTACCTAACTGGGGATTGCTAAACAACAAATATTAGTAATACGCTATTTTTTCAGCATCTATCTTAAGGTAGATTTACTGATTAAAAGATAAAAAAATATCTGTACTGGGATAGATGTAACTTTAAAGTTTACCTTTTTTTTAACAACAAACAATTGCTCGGCGGGTGCACACTGCCTACCCTAATTTTTTGGTAACAATTAGTGAGTCGGTGTGCACTGCACACCCTTAATCCGTGGCCGTAAGGTGCGCCCAGCGCACCCTACTTTTAACTTGATTTTGCCTGATGATCGGGCTTCATCCAACCAAGCCAGAACGCAGGGCAAGAACGGCTGCCTGAGTGCGGTCATCAGCGCACAACTTATTCAAAATATTGCGGACGTGAGTCTTGACTGTACCGACAGTAATGTACAGCTTTTCGGCGATTGCAGCATTGCTGTAACCCTGCACGATCAGTTCCAAAACTTCTAATTCCCGTTCGGTTAAAGGGTAAGTCTCAATGATGTGACTGAACTCAGGTTCAGCAGCCTTAATTGTGACTCTTTTGCCCTCAGCCTTCGGTTCTTCCGGCGCGGCTTCCTGAGTGCGAGCTTGTTTCAGGACAATGCGGGCGATCGCCGGATCGATCCAAGAGTTACCTTCGTGAGTTACTTTTACAACATCTAATAACTGATCGAAGCTAATATCTTTCATGCAGTAAGAGTCAGCTCCAGCGGCAAAAGCTGCCAGAACTTCTTCTTCATTGTCCTGAAAAGTCAGAATCAAAATTTTTGTATCCGGATCGGACTCCGCTACCGATTTCTTGAACTTTTGTGTAAGTTCAATGCCATCAAAATCCGGCAAGCCAATATCTACAATTGCAACGTCAGGTTTTGAAGACTGAAGCAGTTTCAATCCCTCTGTAGCGTTAGCTGCATCGCCGACAACTTCTATCGTGTCACGCTGTTGTAAAGCTGTGCGGATGCCGACTCTTGTCAGGTCATGGTCTTCTACCAAAGCAACGCGAATTTTACTCATCTTTCTTCCAATAGTCCGCTAAACTTTTAAAATATCGTCAACTGACTCAGCTAAACTGAGTAAATTTGAGAATGTGTCCTGATTTAGGGTTTTACAGGCTGCACATCATTTTTAAGCATACTCATGCAGCCGCCAAGAATGCAAGTTAATTTTTAAGTTATTTTGCGGCGATGCCTGCACGAACCCGATCGGGACCGGTAAGCTCTCAACGTTTTAACAGTTTAACTGAATTATCTCATTGTCCGCCCGTTGATAGAGGTAAAAATACCACTACCCAGATAGATTTAAAGTATAAAAAATTTTGATGCACTTGGCTCGTCAAAATCAATAAAGCTAGCAGCACGAGTCTTTAGCCGGTGTTAGGGCTCTAGTCCAATGCTTATTTATATAACCTGTTATGACTCAGTATCACGGCAATAAGTCTTTTCAGTCGGAGTTTTCCGACTCTGAAATCTTACACAAAGTATCTGAAATAACATCCCCCCAACCGCAAGTTGACCACGGAAAAACTCAGGACGATCGCCTGTGGTCGGCAATTCCTCACATAGTTTGGAAAACAAATGCCGACGGCTGGGCGACTTATTTCTGTCAGCGCTGGGAGGAGTACACCGGGGTACCAGCAGCAGCAGCTTTGGGTTTCGGCTATCTGGCGCGCGTCCACCCAGAAGACCGCCCTCGTCTATTGGCGAGATCGCACACTTCTAAGTGCCCGTCGCCAAGCTACGAAATTATATTTCGTCTGCAGACGCGAGAGGGCACATACCGCTGGAACGTCGCGAGAGGAGGGCCCGCTAATCTAGACAGTCAGGAAGTTTTGGAGTGGGTGGGAACCTACACAGATATGGAACCGATCAAACAAACTAAAGCCGAACCCCAAGCAGAACAAGAGTTTTGGCCGCATCAAGCGCGATCGGAAGCTAACTTCAAAGCTGAAAAATTGTGCGAAGCCCGGACGGTAATAGAGGCTGGGCGAGATTTGCAGGTGATAGAGCGGTTTACAAATATATTGAGCCAGCGGGCGGGTAGCTTATGCCAGTTGTTGCAAGGCATTGCGGATGCGACTGTAGAGGCGATCGCAGGAGCGGAATTTTGCCTAGTTGCTCTCCTGGAGTCCGATTGCAGCGGTCTCAAACTCAGCGCTGTCGGGGGTACGGAAAACTTTGGTGGGGGCAAAACCCCGCACGTGCAAAACAAGCTGCTGTGGAAAGCATTTGCGACGGGAGAGTCTGTACTGTGGCGGTCGGAGTGCCGCAAAGGCTTGCTGCCGGCGGCGGCTTGTGCAGCGGCGATCGAGTCCGGGCCGAGCGGGCGTTTGGGTGTGCTGGCCATCGGCAACGGGAAGGACAGCGCGGCGATTGACGGGCATACTCAGCAACTGCTGGCGGTGATGGGAAAACAAGCGGCGATGGCAATTAACAACGCACTGGCGATCGAAAAATTAAAAAAGCAGGAACAGCTTTTAGACTTGCAAAACGAGCTGCTAATTCGCCAGCAGGAAGAACTCGAAAATCAGGGGCGACGCATTCAACAGCAAAAGTTGCAACTGCTAGAAGCAGCCAAGTTAAAATCGCAATTTTTGGGCATCATGTCCCACGAATTGCGAACTCCCATGAATTCGATTATCGGCTTTTCCCAATTGCTGCTGCGCCAGCACAAACAACTGCTGAGCGCCCAGCAAACAGAAATGGTGGGGCGCATTTTACATAACGGCAAAAACCTGCTACTGCTAATTAACGATATCCTCGACCTCTCCAAAATCGAGAGTGGCCACACAGAATTAAAAATTGAAAAATTTAATTTAGCGCATTTAGTAATGGATGTCGCCCTGGAATTCGGAAATCAAGCCACCGATAAGAACGTGGCATTGTCCGTCAGTGTCTGCTTGCAGGATCAGTTGATAGTTAATGACAAGTTGCGCCTGCGGCAAATTTTGGTGAATCTCGTTTCCAACGCGGTTAAATTCACCCATGAGGGCAGCATCTACATTGAGGTGCGGCAATTAAAGGGCGATCGGCTAATTATCACCGTTCGGGATACAGGAATCGGCATCTGTGAAAAGGATCTTCCCCACATTTTCGACAAGTTCCGCCAAGGCGACCAAACCACAAGTCGCCCATATCCAGGCACCGGTTTAGGACTAGCTATTTGTGCTTCTTTAGTCAAGATGATCGACGGTACAATTACTGCCGAAAGTTCCCCCAAAAAAGGTTCTATCTTTCGGATGGAATTCCCGCGAAAAATTTACCCTAAACAACTCACTTGCTGACTTAAAACCTTTTTATATTTCTCAGAAGAGCCGATTTTAACTGCTCATACAAAAACTTTCGTCCCTCTCTAAGACACGAAAGAATAAATATGAGTAAGAGCCAAAAAAGGTTTTACCTACTAATTATAGGGGTAGGGTGCACCTCGGCGCACCCTACATATAGAGGTTTTGGGTAATTCCTTTATTCTTGAGTCCCTCTCTGCTAGGAGGAGAGTTTGTGTATGATAGGTTGCAACAGCAGACTCTTACCTACAGACTAGAAGTTTTCCCTACTTCCGCCTGAGTAGCAATTGGTTTAACATCGGTGTAGCCCATATTATTAGCTACGTCGCGCAGCACTGTAATTTGCTGTTCAAACTCAAGACCTTCAATTTGACCCAACACACCATTGACAGCCTCAGTTGCCTCATATCCTTCGGGGATATCGACAATTGTTTCCCCCATACCAATAGCCCAAGCATACCAAACCACCAACTGATTGTTAGCAGTCAAAGCTCCGTAAGCGTGGGAATAGGGCGTGTCGTCGCGGTTAACAATACCGCGCATTATATTCAGTTGTTGGTCATGGGAAAGCTTGTAAAAATCATCCAGCAGCATGGGAGCTAATTGTGGGTCGGCGGCGGCGGGAGCGGCTGGCGTAATTGAATCTCCCATTTTTTCATAAACAAAGTAGAGCAGCGCCAGTTTTTCATCTGTACCCAACCCGTTGATTGTCTGAACGATGTTTTTAGTGTCGTTGGAGAGAGAGTGAGGATTGGTGGCGGCGGGTGAGTTCATAAACAAAATTCCTTAAAAATGCTTCCAGAATATACAAATATCAAGATTTGTAAGTACAAGTCACCATCCCCGAGAGGTAATACAATTTTAGTTTTTAGATTTTATATTTTAGATTAAACAATGGGGAATGGCTTAGTATGTATGGGTTGGGAGCTTGCCTAAAGCTGCATTCTTTTCGGAAAGTGATCTAATGTTAAGGCACTAACCTAGAATAAATCATCCTTAAGATAGAAGCCAACGATACATCTGCGGGTAGATGAAAAAGCCAGGGAGTAAAGTAATAATTGATACAGTGAATTGTTAAATAAAACTAGCAAGGAGTCGGCTATGTCTCAAATCAATACAGAAGTCAATAACACTGAAAACTTTGACGCTCAGCAGATCACTGAAAGCGCGGAAGCTGGAGAACAAAAGTTGCCGACCGTGGATGTATCAGCAGACTACGAAGCTTCAAAAGAATTCAGCGTTAGTGACATCGATCGCACTGGTGCCGGCGCTCAAGCTGCCGCCGCTGCAACTGCACCTAAATTTCCTATTCCCGCTCCTCAAGATAATATTGCAAAGCCAGCAGATACAAGCGGCAATCCCGCTGATTTTCGTTCGATGGCTCAGGACATTACGCCTGCAGGTACACCGGGCGAAGTTACAGACGATTTGATGCAGAAAGCGATCGATCTTGGGACTCCTGGCAGTTAATTTAGAAATTCTCGATCCTCGATGCAAAACCTCTGTATTGTAGGGTGCTGATGCCCCACCTCACCCCTATAATTACCGCGTCAAATCACGTTTTGCATAAGTCCTGAATGGTCAAGTGAGTGCACGATAAGATGCAATACAGTAGGGACACAACATTGTTGTGTCCTTAAATCTTTAATTTTTAGTGTCCCTAATCGCTTAATTTTAAGTCGATCGCCCGACAAATTTTGCCGACAGTGCGATCGCCCAAAATTTCAATTACTAAATCAACGCGATCGCCCTCCAGCATCGACTTAATAAATAACTCTGGATGCAGCGCTTTCCAGAAATATTCGACAAACCGATTAATTTCAGCTTCTGACATTCCCGACTTCCCCGCCGCCGTCATTTCCCGTTCCGCCTGATTGCGCCACACTTGAGAAAGGCGATAATCTTGGGGATACAAAACCATCAACCGATCTAATCGGTTCCACAGCGGCAAATAGTCGTGCAACTTCGCATTCATATCGCGCGCAAACTGACAGTCGCTTTCTGTGGAAATCGGAAACGGTGCAGCCGCCAAGAACTCGTTTAATTTGGCATCAACCACCGGATTCACGCCGACAAACCAACCTTCAAAAAGTACAATATCCGCCCCAGAAATAATTTCGGGTTGACTTCTATCTCCTGCACCTCCATAGGCAGATTTGTCAAACCTGGGAATTTCTATATTTTTATTAATTAAATCGGGTTGGAGGGCATCTAATTTGGGATTGTCAACTGCTGCTAAATTGTGAGTTTGAGAAGCGCGCAACTTGTCTAAAACTGCGATTCCCAAGTCAATATCGTGAGTGCCGGGAGGGCCGCGCCAAATTAAACGCGGGTCGGCTTTTTGGAGTTGTTGGCGATCGGCATAAGTCTTGTAAAGATCGTCTAAAGAAAGGCTGACAGTAGAATATCCCAATTTTCCCAGAATCAGCCTCAAAACTTGGCATAAAGTAGTTTTTCCCGTTCCTTGCACTCCTAAAATTCCTTGAATTAAAGGACGGTTTAAACTTTGTTTTGCAGCCGATAATTGCATTGCCAGCGGCAGCCAAAGATTCCACAAAGTTTCGATGAAAACAGTTGACTTTAGGGGGAAAGTATGCAGTTCGTTAAGAAGAGAAAAGAATAAATCGGTTTTGCAGCGGACAACATCGGCTACATTGTCGGGAGTAATGCCAAAAGCGCGCGCTCGCACATCATCCGCAAGTTCCCACAAAGCGAGTCGATCGAAGTCGGGAGCGATCGGGCGATCGCCAGCTTGCCACCGATGTAAAAGTTCAACAGGGGTTATAGTTGATCGATCCATATCCTAAAAACTCTCTATGCGGGGGGGGGTTTTGTACAAATACTATCTGCAATTGAAAAATATTTCATCCTAAACCCGCGCCGATTCAAAAAGTTTTTAAGAACCTAGTTTGAAAGCCTCCACAAATAAATTGTAAGTGATACCAATTTTCAGAGCATTGAGCATATCCACCGAAAAAGAACCTGCTACAGGCCGCAGGCGGGCATAAATCAGCCAGTTGGCGAACTCCGTCAACAACACCAACAGCCCGGCCGCGATAATATCCCACTCAGCAGATTGTCCCGCGATCGTCGAAATAGCTGTTCCCAAAAAAGTGCCGAACAGCAGGCTAATTAACAGGAGCGAAATCCGTCGCCAAGGATTGTTGAGCCAGCCTCGGAAGCGATCGCCCAGAACATCAATTAATCTGTTAATTCGGGTATTCTGCATAAAAGTTATACCATTTGAGATTTGAGATGCGGAATTACTGATAACTATTGGGGTTTGGAGTACGGGCCTATAGTGGTACTCTTTTTTTCAACTGGTATTAAAAGCTATACCGATAAGTAAACAAATGACCCTCCGGACCAACTCCAAATCCTTACCGGAGTCAGTATGTCGCCATCTAAAATCTCAAATTTAACATCTAAGATGGTATTGAGCGATCGCGGACTTATAGCCGAGAACGGTCAATTAATTAAGTGTAACTGTATCTTGTGGCACAGCAGCCCCTGGTTTTACATTAAAAATAGTTAAGACTCATTACCGGTGCAGTCTATCCTGTAAGCCTAAAATTTATGAATCTTAAAATTTACCAGATCGTAATTGGAGTGTCGATCGTCCTAATTACAGGAATGTTTCTAGGACGTTTTGAAATCACTATCTCCAACGGTTCAAATCCTTCCAGCGATTGGCCCTCACAAGCCACCGCATATCCCCCCACACTCCCCGTTTCCCCAGTCGCCACAGCTTCTGCCGACACGACCAGCGAGCCCAAGCCCGACTCAACACCAACCCCCCGAGATGCAGAGGAGGAATTGCTTGCCTCAGTCCCTGTAAATGCTAAAGCCTCCGGCCTTTTGCGCGTCAGCAACCGCAGCGAACACCCAGTGCGAGTGGCCCTGCTGTCGAAACGGCAAGCCAAGGAATCCTATGGAAAACCAGCGCACTGGGATTTTGCGCCGGGGGAAGGCGGTGGCAAGGGACTGATGCTATCGCTGCCGGAGGGCAAGTTACAAGTCAAACGGGGAGACATTCTGGTGGTTTTTGCTCAGGATGGTTCTCGCCGCTACTGGGGGCCTTTTGTCGCCGGGGAGACACCCTCGCCGGCTTGGAACAGCACAGCCGGAGAATGGCAGTTAATTTTGCAGCCGTGAAGGCTTAGCTGCTGGTGCGGAGATTTTGGTCGAGAAAGCCGATTGATCCGGTCTTGTTGAGAAGGGTGTGGCTATGTGAGTTAACCTCACATAGCCGCATCATTATAAAGAAAAGGCTTTCCGGCCTGTTCATGAAAGGCTTGTTGAGAATGGTGCAACATCTGAGTTTAACCAGATTCGATCGAGTTGGGAGTTTCGAGAATGCGAATCTTTCGGTAGACTCTCTAAGCGAGCTAAAATTTTAAATCTAAAATCGCAGGAAGTTTGGGTGAAGGAAGTTATTAAAAGTTTGTCAGAGTTTAGAAATCGCCCGATCGCACCTTTGCTGCTATCGATTTTATGGCTGTGCGCGATCGCCTGGGTAGGTTTCTTGTGGAATCTCGGCAACATCGGTTTAGTTGACGAAACCGAACCGTTGTTTGCCGAAGCCGCCCGTCAAATGACGGTGACAGGAGATTGGATCACTCCTTATTTCAACGGCGAAACGAGGTTTGACAAGCCGCCGTTGATTTACTGGCTGATGGCGGTGGCTTACCGCACTCTGGGCGTTAACGAATGGGCCGTGCGTCTTCCCTCGGCCTTGTGCGCGATCGGTCTGACTTGCCTCGGATTTTATACCCTATCGAAGGAAGAAGGAAGTTCGGCAACGAGAACTGTACGGGATTTAACGGATGTCAGGAAGCAGGAAGAAGTCCGATGGAAGCCGGAAGAAGAAACAGAGAATAACAACTCACAACTCAAAACTCCCCGTCTCCCAATCTTTTTTTCTACTCCTTGGATTGGTGCGGCGCTAATAGCTTTAAATCCCCAAACTATTGCCTGGGGACGGACTGGCGTTTCAGATATGCTATTAGTTAGTTGTATGTGTTCGGCACTGCTCGCATTCTTTCTCGGTTACACTCTAGAAGAACAGAGAGAAAAAGCAGAATTTTCCACTGTTTCCGCTTCCCGATTTCCCAATAAGTGGTATCTGACTTTTTACGTACTAATTGCCTTAGCAATTCTGGCTAAGGGGCCTGTAGGAATTGTCGTTCCAGCGCTGATTGTTGGCAGCTTCGGGCTTTATTTGGGAAATTTTCGCCAACTTTGGCGCGAAATGCGTCCGGTGTCGGGAATCTTAATTATTCTGGCGATCGCCCTGCCTTGGTACATTTTCGTTATTTTAGACAACGGTCAAACTTATATTGACAGTTTTTTCGGCTATCACAATTTCCAGCGTTTTACTGGAGTAGTCAACAAACACTCGGCGCCTTGGTATTTTTACTTTTTTGTAGTGCTAGTTGGTTTTGCACCTTGGTCGATTTATTTGCCGGTGGCGATCGCCCGCACCCGTTTTTGGCAGCGCAGTTACTGGCGCCGTCAACCGCGATCGGCTCAGTTGAGTTTATTTGCTTTATTTTGGTTCGGCTGCATCTTTGGTTTTTTTACGATCGCCGTGACCAAATTGCCGAGTTATGTATTGCCTTTAATCCCCGCCGCTGCGATTTTGGTAACGCTACTGTGGAGCGATATTATTGCAGGCAACGAACCTGAAAACAGGCGGGGAAATTTAGAAAAAAAACCTAATTCTTTACCGCGAGGGCTGTTAGTTACATACATTTTTAATGTCATATTTTTATTAATTGTAGCCGGAGCAACTTTCTACAGCTACAACTGGTTGGGAGATGACCCGGCTATGCCCAATTTTCCTCAAGCAATTCAGGAGTCGGGATTGCTGATTGTCGGCGGTGCGATTTGGATAACTACAGCGGTGGCGATCGCACTTTTACTTTGGAAGCGGCAACAGCGCTGGATTTTGGTTGCTAACTTCATCGGGTTAGTAGCATTTATCATCTTTGGTCTTACTCCAGCCTACAAAGTCGTCGATATCAACCGCCAGTTACCTCTGAGACAGTTAGCGCAGGTTGCGGTTCAACAAAAACTGCCGGGGGAAGAGTTTATTATGGTTGGTTTCTGGAAACCCAGTCTGGTCTTTTATACCGAAGGGCCGGTGACTTACTACCGAGCTGTCAGAAGGGCGATCGACTACATTAAGGAGTCTAAAAACCCAACTTCTCCCTCTATTTTGTTGCTGGGATATCCAGAAAAATTTGTGGAATTAGGATTGCAGCCAAATCAATATCAATTGTTGGACAGTCGGGGTGCTTACCAACTCGCCAGGGTTCCGAGAACAGCATTTCGTTAGTGTCTATAGTGTTATTTAATACTTGGTTAAACAAGGTAGAAAAATGATTACAACTAAGAATCTTCAACTACTTGCCGTCCAAAGGATTCACGTAGAAGCTTTCTTACGAAGTAAAAGCGAGCTTGCAGCAATTTTAAATGTCATAGTGCCTAATAGCTGGCCTCTTTTCCCAGAAGCATTTTCCCTCCCGGCTGACGAAGCTTGCGAATCCAATCCGCCTCCAACTGACTGGCGCAACTACTTCTTTATTCATCCACAAAATCAAGTGCTGGTTGGCAACGGAGGTTTCACAGGCTCACCTGATGAGTCGGGGACTATAGAGATAGGTTATGAAATTGCTTCCGAATATTGGAATCGCGGATTTGCAACTGAGGTGGCACAGGGAATGATCGATTATGCTTTCGCTCACGAGGAGGTTAAAGCAGTCATCGCCCACACTTTAGCTGAAAAAAATGCCTCGAATAGGGTGTTGCAAAAAGTGGGAATGAAGTTCATTGCAGAGGTGGACGATCCTGAAGAAGGCAAGATATGGCGATGGCAAATAAGCAGGGATGAATATCATCCGACTTGAACCGTAACGCCGTTTGGCTGTTTAAGTCACTGGTTTTGGCGGTAATTTGAAGGTTCTCGGTTGGAGCATTAAATCTGGCAGATTTAATAAAAGCTATAATCTAGTCACTACCTAAAACCCGAAGCTGGGAGCCTACAATGGTTTCAATTCTCAACAAACCCTCCTCGTTAATCCATGAGATTTGCATTGAAAAAGTCGAGGGGTGGAAGTTGTTCAAATTTAGTGAACCGCTGCAACAGCGGATGGAAGAATTGTTAGAGAAGAAGAAGGCAGATCAACTAATGGCCGAAGAGGTATGGGAACTCGACGCTATGGGGGAATTAGATCGTATCTTTACCCACATCAATGCAATGATGGTGGCTGAAGATGTCAATCAGTGATCCGACGATATAGAACGTTTGGGTTAGCCACGCCCTTCAATGTATCCCTTAACAAGTTGGGTAAAAGCTAATACCTCAAGCATTAAGTAAGTGAATGAATTAGCTATTAAAAATGATTTATTAACTTTGTATTTTTCAATTATTTTTAGTCCCCAAATCCCTATTAATAATTCTAGGTAAACGGAAAAGAAAAACATAGGAATGAGTGTAATCATAATTTCCAACGGCAGAAATGGAAAAGAACCAGGCTGTACAGGCACGGTTGTGTGGAAGACGATATGTCCAATAAACGCCCCAATACATAGGATAATAAAACCTCCCCCTATCGTCGATATGATATTTGTTATAAAAGCAATAAAAATTGCTTTTAGAATACTCACGTTGAGTAGTTTTTTGTGAATATAAGCTTCTATCGCGATAATGGGAATTAGCAAAACAATTTGATAGACAACACTCTGACTGAATAGTGGAATTCCGGCATTGGCGAGATATAGAGATGTATTTAAGTGCATAAAAAAGCTAGTAGAAAACATAGAAGTGGGTCTCCTGTAGTTATTAATGATGATAATTAGCCTGCCATTTGTTGAGCCTAGCCTCAAGTTGTCTGAAACAATGGAGAATGGATAGGATGCCATTTTAGTGTAAAAGTATGGTAGCCATGACTGAGTTACTCGAACGTGTGTTAGCGGAGCCCTCGAAGAGGATCGCCAAGTTGAAAACATTGTCTGCCAGCGAGCAAGATGCCCTCGCTTCAATGATTCTGGAAGAACTTGAAGACGATAGGCGCTGGGATCAAGTATTCTCCTGTCCCCCAGATGCTCTTGCTAAACTCGCAGTGACCGCAATGGCTGAGTATCATGCAGGCAAAACCGAAAAACTCGATCCAGAAACATTGTGAATTCAAGCACTACAACCGAGTTCCGTTTAATGAAGCTCAAGATCAGTTGCAGCAGTCGATCGCTCCCATGAGTCAGTCACTTCAACCGATCGCGATCGCAGGACAGACTAGCAATACAGTATTATTGTCTGAAGCTGACTCGGCATCCGTTGCCCGTGAAACACTGTATCTTCTCTCAGTGCCGGGGATGCGGGAATCGATTCGGGAAGGAATGGCAACGCCGATCGAGGAGTGCGATCGTCAGTTGGAGTGGTGAATTGGAATTTGGTATATACCAAACAGGCACAGAAAGATGCCAAAAAACTGGTGTTTAGCAATTTACGATACAAAGCACAAGAGTTCAGGCGCTACTATGGGTATCAGTCAAAGAAAAGACTATCCCACGATATGTATTTACTCTAGATAAGGTGATAACACATAATGCAAAAGCAAACAGACGATCTTAATCAGCAGTTAGAATCAGTTCGTTGCAAAATTATTAATTCCTACCTTACAACTATTGAAGATAGCTTTCTCGAAAATCGTCCCCAACTAAAACTTATCAATTATGGTACGGGTTCAGGAAAAACTCACCAATTGTTTCAAGCGATTTATAAAACCATAGAAGAACATTCAACTATTCAAATAATCGGCATATATGTTGCGCCATTGAGAGAACACTTATGTGTTCCAACTTCAGTTGAGAGCCAATACCCAGATATTCCCGTCTATAAAATAAATTCGTTACCAATGAAAACGACGGATGAGTATATCAAATTATACAAGGAATTGATATCTTCAATTCTAAAAAACAAAAAAATTTGGAAGATCGATCGAAAAGTATGTACTGATGAAAAGGTTCAGGCAAATAGACGAAACCTTGAGAAAGTGAAAGATGTGATTAAACGCCTTGAATATGTAAAAAACACAGGTTTTGGAGATGAGGATTTTAATAAATCTGAGACAGATAAAGCAATATGGGAACTGAATTCTTTAATTGAAAGGTTTTTAGAATTTTTTATCAAATGTGAATTAGATAAAAGTAACTGTCCTGCTGAATGTTTAAAGTTAATTGAAATATTTTTTCCCCTTCATCTTCTGCAAAACAAATCTGGAATTTTGATGCTCACGTATGATAAATTTGAAACGCTTATTCCGTACTTTATCCACAACGGTACAAAATGGGTAAAGAAAAGCAGTCATCTCGATAAATACGTTATTGAGCATACAGACAACTCCCGAAAGTTTATACTTGCCTTGGATGAGCAGGAAGATGGCTATCAAATTATGCTAGAGGAGAAGATTGATATCATCTCTCCTGAAAAACTGGCAATCAATAATGCGCTGTCATCTATCAATAGAGAATTTTCGATGCTGTTTTCAACTCAAAACAATGAAAACAGAGATTTTCTAAATGTTTTAGATAAGAATAAGGGAGCTTTTTACGAATTTCAAGAACACTTGGAAAAAGACAAAGTTCTAGAAGAAAAATTGCAAAAATTCGCCCGCACATATCAAAGACTGACTGTTGAGGAGGGAAACTCTATCAATTTTTTACAAAAGATAGTAGGAATTAAAAAGGGGCTTGACGAATCACTGAAACAAATTTTGGAAATTTTCGATAATCATGATGAACAAAATCACATTATAGTAGATTTTGAAATGTTATCCAGAGTTATTTCAAAATTCCAGAATAATAGAAGTTTGTTGATTACTCAAAAGCTTTACAATAAAATATGTGATGATTTAATGAACATTTTTGCATACAACAACCTATACATCTACAACCTAGAACCTCTGCAAAAATTGTTTTTAACCAAACCTTCTGGCGGGCACGTCCAAATCACAGAGGAAAAAGTGGCAGATAATACCTCTCTAGCAGAGTTAATTTATGCCATTCTAGCTGTGCGATCGCAAATCAAAACCATCAAAGATTTTCTGGCTAACGTCTTAGATGCTGAAGATTCTCAATCCCGTTCTTTAGAAATTTGGTCGAAACAAATAGCTAGAGTCCAAAAGGCAAGTGAAGAAAGCCCCTCGCAAAATCAACTGCTAAAATACTTAAATATTGCCTATGTCTATGAAAGTTATAAGTCGATCGTAAATATCAAAGAAATTTCTCGTTATCAAAATCCTAAAAATAATCTGATCGATCGCGCCCTTAGAGAAGTTTCTATTGGTAGTACGGCTATATTGACTTCCCCTGAATTCAAGATAAATTCCATGTTATGCAATAATAGTAATGTGATTTTTCTGATTTCAGCAACAGGAGGAATTTTAGGAGATTTAAGCACGAGTTATGATATGCAGTATTTCAAAGATAATAGGACTTACGCATTGACAAAAAATATCATCTATGTAGTCTAGATAATGGCATCCTTGTGAAGGTTGGCAAAAATAT